>JANXCF010000002.1:0-300000 GCA_025059995.1 Leptospiraceae bacterium | reverse complement strand
ATTAAAAAATTTATAAATTCTATTTATAAAATTTCTTTACTATCTTGTTGAGCGGTTTCTTTTTTGGAAAGCCAGATATAAATCAAATCATAAACGCCAAACACCAACAACGAAGAAAACAAATCACCTGCCAAGGTATTCTTAAAAAACGGAATAGCCATGATATAAGACATCATTAGTCCGTCAAGAGTGGGTTCATATAATCCGCCCCATAACCACACAGCGAAGTTGGTGGTTAAATAAAAAATCACACTGCTTATCAAACTCAAATTCACCAAAATAAAATATTTCCACTTATAGTTGGGGAATTTTCTCAAAATTACTCCAAGAAACGATGGAACCATCAAAGAAAAATACACTGTTGCATGAACCAAAAAATGACCTAAACCAATGAAGGCATCACTAATCAACATGGTAAGAATCACAAAAGCTAAGCTAAAGTTTTTTCCGTAGATATAAGACAAAAACAAACCAATTCCCACAATGGGAGTAAAGTTCGGGATGTGATCCACCAAACGTGAAAGAACCCCAATCCCAACGAACAACAACACAACGAAAATTTTAAATCCGTTATTTTGCAGGATTTGGAACCATGACTTTATCATGAGGATCTCCTTCGATTTTTGTTGGGCTTTGGATACATTTTTCTTTTTCTTTCCAAGTCGTAAAGCACCATACAACAACACTGTCGTCCTCTAAAACCATCTGAGCCATCCCCACTTGAGCAAGCTTTTGATCCACAAAGTAGATCCAGTTATTTTTATCATCTCCTAATCCTTGATTCGAAACTCCAGCAATCGACTCCAAAAATAGGGTTTCTCCTCTGCCTTTTGTCTCGAACTGGAGCTGATTTTCTTTTTGTAGATCTAAAAGGACCTCATACACACTCTTTTGAACGGAATATTCTTTTTGAAAAATTTTTACTTCGTTTGGAAGAATGATTTGGATTTCTACTTTATAAGGTGGGACCGGTTTTCGTTCCTCTTTGCAACCAAAAACGAAAACAAAAAACAACAAAAAAGTAAGCCTTTTCATTAGCGAGTTCCTACCTCTCTTGCCACGACCCCATCCACATCAGCAGTTCCATCAAATGAATTATGAACACTAAATCCACGACTTCCAACAAAAGTCAAACGTAAATAGACAAAGCCATCTGACTGGATCTGGCTTTTCAATGTAGTCGTGCAATTTTCTCCAGAGTTTCCAAAGTTTGGATCCAATAAATCGAAGCCATCACCTCCTGCTTTTGTTTTGTCGAAGATATCTTGTTCAGATAGTTGCCATTTTTCTTGATGAAAGACTACTGGTTCGACTCCAGCAAATCGAAGCCAATTGTTTGGATTGGTTAAACTTGCTTGAGTATTATCACCAATGTATTGAGGATTCCAACCACACCAAGCATTTCCATCTACACTCACTTCCACAAACATGGGTTCCATGAAGTGGGAAACTCCACAATTGGATTCACTATTGTAGCAAAATCCATTTTCGAAAACTACAAAGTCAATGCCTTGAGTGTTTTTGACTTTTTTTCCTTCCCACTCGAGAACCACACACTTCTCGTTGGGCTCGCAATAATCTGTCGTAGCACTCGATTGTAAACTATAAACATCCAAAGAACCACATAACTTCCCACAACCACAAATTCCGTTAATCGCTTTTCGTGAATCTTTGAAGCCTTCTCCTGTGGATCCTGGAGCTTCTGTGATTTTATTTGCTAAATACACATTTTGAAATCGCCATTGGCTGGGACAAGGAGGCTCAACCGTTGGATTTTGGGGATTCTGTGGACCTTGAGGCTCAGGGCTCGAAGGATTTGATTGTAAGAAACTAAGCAAAGCTAACACATCCTGGCTTTCATTTTTACTTTCTTTACAATAAGGAAACACCCAAAGCACGGACAGTGATATAATCAAAAATATTCTTTTGTTTTTGAAAGCATTCATCGTCAAACTCCAAAAAAAAGCCCCCGAGGGGGCGAGAGAGGGGACTGGTAGAGTAGGTATTAATCCAATTTTTGAACGAATTTTGACCAAGTGAAACCTCCACAGCTGCCACGAACTTCAGGAGTTTCCGGTTTGTAATTAGTAGGATAGGGTGCATTTTTGATTTCCTCAAAAGAACCTTTGTTAAAGGTATCTTCACAGTAGTAATAGAAATTACCCACTTTTACCCAATTAATGCGAGAAAAACATGGTACATTTGATTCACCATTTATATTATCCCCATCACAACTATCCCATGAAGGTTCATCTTTTGTCCTTACGTAGAGAACTTTCTTTATATTATCATAAGTTACAATATACCTTGTGCCAAAACTCTTCCAGTAACCTTTAGATGGGATGTTATCAATTACAATTGTATTAGTAGATCCATAGATTTCATAAATAGAACCGAAATTATCCTTCCAGATTCCATTGATTTCGAGTTCTCCTAAACGATTATTTAAATTATTCAGCTGTGTTTGTAGATTGTTAATCTGCCCATTCAAATTTGCCAGTTCATTTGTTTTCGTGAGGTTGTCCAACAAGAGTAAGGCTTCTGCATCGCTATCTAAGCTGCCTTCTTTTTGCGTTGCCATGTTGCTACACTTGACAAATCCGAAAAACCCAAAAAATAGTATGGTGATAAAAATTGTTAGTTTCCTCATAGTTTTCTCCTTGATGGTAAAGTTTTTTTAAGACTCTGGAGAGAATCTACGAAAGCAAAGGAAAGATTTTTCCTTGATTTCGGTAGAAAGTCCCTCCAGAGTCCTTTTCAGCTCCAGAGGGACCCTCTACCTTCGTTCAGGATGGGTATCCTAAACCGGAAGATAGGCGGTGTAGCAGTTTTACGGGCTTACTACACCGGGGAAGATCTGGCTTATCCCCAGCCATTGGCTGGAGAATCACAGTTCCACCGTGAGCGTGGGATTTGCACCCAACTTCCTCCCTCGGAGCTTCATGAACAAAAAAAATCACAGAACTTTTTTATCAACTTTTTTTTTGGTTTTAGGTATGATTTTTTTCACAGATAAAAAACCTTAAAAGACCCTCACACAAACGAAAAAAATAATTTTAGCCACGAGGATGGAATTGTTTGTGCAAGTTTCTTAAAGATGTTTTGGTGATGTGGGTGTAGATTTGGGTTGCTGTGATGTCTTTGTGTCCCAGAAGTTCCTGCACTACTCGAATATCAGCTTGATTTTGAATCAAATGGGTTGCAAAGCTATGCCTAAGGGTATGAGGCGAAATCTTTTTCTCCAAGCCAGCTCTTTTTGCGTATTTTGTTATGGACCTCCATACGGACCTGCGATCCAAACGATTTCCTTTTTTCCCCAGAAATACAAACTCGGATGTTTTTTTGGTGATTCGATTTCGTGCCTCATCAAAATAGAGCTTCAAAGTTTGATGGGTTTTTTCTCCTAAGGGGACGATACGTTGTTGTCCTCCCTTCCCCATGACGCAAATCTCACTATTCCAAAAATCTATGTCTTTTAGCTTCAAATTCACCACTTCAGAAACCCGAAGACCACAAGCATACATCAACTCAAAAATGGCACGATCTCGTAGCTCGAAAGGATTTTTTTGATCAAAGACTTCAAAAAATCTAATCACTTCTTCCCATGTCAAATAAGTAGGAATAGTTCTTGGAACTTTCGGAAGCTCTAAGTTTTCAAAGGGATTTTCTTGGATGTATTTTTTTATCCACAAAAAACGATAAAATTGCCTTAGGGTTGTAGCATAACGCTTTAGACTCTTTTTCGATAACCGCTTTTGTTCGTAAGCTAAAACTTCCATTCCTTGTTGCCAGTTCAAACTCAACACTGACATTTGATTAACTTTCAGATACAAAAAAAATTTCTTCAAATCCATTGTGTATGACTCAATCGTATTTGTGGATAGACCTTTTTCTACCAACAAGTACTCTTTGAATTCTAAGAGCAATTCTTGATATTCGTTTGAACCATCATATTGCAACATCATTCATTACAATCGGAATTTATTACGAACGAATAAAATATCATAATGATTACAAAAAATGATTGAATTTAAAATTGAATGAAATATAATCATTTTGCCAACTATAAATCTCATAAAAGGATCATTCCATGAAAACCTACTTCAACGAAAAAATCACAAACTATTTAAACGAATTTTTTCAAAAGAAATTGTCATTTCTCTTATTAAATGACAAGAATGAAATCGTATTTTTTAATGATGTGTTTCAAAAGCAATTTAAAATCATCAATAAAGATGAACTCTTAGGAAAAAATATAAACCACATTTTAAAAGTAGTTAAACAAATCTCAGAACATCAAACTGATGATTTAGTGATTCAAAATCAATTAGTTAAAATCACTAATCAAAACAAAAACTATTACTTTGATGGATTAATGATAGAAAATAAAAAAGAAAAATACAGTATCTTTTTTGGAAATGATCTGACGGAATATTTAACATTTAGTTCCCAAGATTTAACGTTTTATCGCTTCATCAACGAAATCCTCGAGATTGACTTATCTTATACCACCACAGAAAAAAAGCTATCAATCATTCTAAAAGAATTAGAAAGTATAACGGATATTACAGAATATGGTATCTATACTCTGAATGTGGATGATCTCAGTTTAGAATTAGTAGCTTACAAAATTTTTAATTTTGAATTTTTAGAACATTACAAGAAAATTCCCTTAAACTCCCAGATTGAGATTTTCGATTTTGAAGATTTGGAAAACTCAAACGTTATAAAAAAGAATTTGCCAACGCTATATGATGTCATTTTGAATATGGGGTTTGAATTCATTCCTATTGTTTATCAAAACCAATTCATTGGATTGTTTTTCTACAAATCCCAAACCAAAAGAACAAAAGAGTTTGAATACTTTCTGCAATCCTTCATATCTATTTTATTAAACATAATTTATAAAAAAATCTTACTAGATAGCATTAACATTGAGTTTAAAAAGCTAAGTGAAATGAATGACAAATTAGTTCGTATCTTAGAAGAAAATTTAAATCTTCAAAACATGATATTTCGATATTTGCCAAGAAAAACATTCCAAAAAGTAAAAAATGCTATTTATCAAAAGTTCAAAATACCAAATGAAAGAAACTTATATTACTTTTTGTTTTTAGACATAGTAGATTTTACTAAGTTTAGTGAAAATAAAGATCCAGAATTTATCATCAGTAGTTTGAATTCTTATTTTTCTCATTTGACAGATATTATCTATGATAATGAGGGCGACATTGATAAATTCATGGGGGATAATATCTTTGCTTACTTTAGCACTGCTGATGACGCGTTGAAGGCGGCATTAGAAATGATTCATTTTTTTATTTCCCATAAGCCCGAGAACTTTGAACCTCTAAAAGTAAAGATTGCTCTACATTGTGGAGAAGCCATTCATGGAAATTTAGGAAACCAATTCCGTACAGAATTTACTTTGATTGGGGATGCAGTAAACACTACAAGTCGATTACAAAGGGCTTGTAAACCCAATGAAATCATAATGAGTGAAGAATTCTATCAACACCTAAGAAAAAAAGATATTCCTTTGTCGAAAAAATATTTCTTAAAAGTGAAGGGGAAATCTGGCTATCTTCCAATTTATTTTATCCAATACAAGTTTTTGAGAAATTATAATCCTTATTAAAGATTTACTACAAATCCAAGTCGAAGACCACCTTCAAATATCTCAGGCTTTTGAAAAACAGGTAGCTGCGTATAGTTAAAATAAAAAGAATAACTAAAACTCAAATAGGGATAGATAGGTATATACGCTCCTACATCAAAACCGTATTTCGCAGTAAAACCATTAGCTAGCTTTCCACTACCATAACGTATCACAAAAAAGTTTTCGTCTTCATCAATCTGAAAGTTATATTTGATTTGTATGTTCCAAGTTCTCAAGGGTTCGATAAAAGTTTTAGAACGCAGAATGGATAAGAAATCATAGATTCGAAACACAAAATTTTGACTTTCTTCATTAAGAAGTGGCAGATATCCAAGAGTTCCAAAATAGTTATCAACATTCAATTGAGGATAATTTGTGAGCTCAGCTAAACTTTCTTCATAACCAATCCCCAAACCCCATTGAGAATCAAGAACATAATAAAAATTAGCTGAATTATTGATTGCACGAATTTTAATCTTACCTACTCTTGATAGTGCATAGACTGCAAAAGGGATTCTCTCTGGATTGAGGGTAAAAAAGGTCTGATAACTATGAACAAACACAGCACTTTCAAACAATTCTGTGGCTTTTCTGTCAGAAACATCATTGATGTAAGAATTATACAATTGAAACTCCCATGACATTGTGTTTATACTGATATTTAAAATCAAAATCACAACCAAGTGAAGATAGAACTTATTTTTGAAAAACATATAACAAACCCCAAAAAAAGTTTATGTAAAATATATATTCCAAACTAACAAAACATACCATTTTGGCAGAAAAAATTTTACTTTAATAGCAAATGACCAATTAAGATTGACTTTACTTCTGAAAAAGCCAATCATAATCTATAAACGAATCCAACAAAAAAAAACGAAAAGCCATATAACAAAATAACTTATTAGAATTTACGTTTTGATGATTCATAAAATTGAGTCTCATTATAAATTAAAATAATCATACGAGTATAGAATATTATTTAACTAAATTTTAAGTTTAGTTATAATGGTAGTCAATTCAGGAGGAAATATGGAAATTACAAGAAAAGAATTTTTAAAGCAAGTCGGTATTGTAGGTTCAACTATTTTATTCGGACCAATGATAATTTCTAATTGTAAGCCAGAAGAAAAGCAAGCCCAAAAAGGTCCAATTTGTGATGATGTAACTGGTTTAACCCAAGAAGAAATAGAACAAAGAAAAAATTTACAATATACGGATTTTACTCCTGATCCTTCTAAGTTGTGCGAAAACTGTGCCCTTTACGTATTGCCAGAAGGAAATTCTCCTTGTGGTAAATGTAATCTTATCAAAGGACCTGTGAGTCCAAAAGGTTGGTGCACTTCCTGGGTGCCAAAAGCCTAAGAAATTAATAAATTAACATCCGTAGAGATTTCTCTACGGATTTCTACCGAAATGCCACTTCGACGATAACTTCAAGGTATAGTCAGTAAAGTTTATAAATTTTTCATAATAAATTCCTCTATTTTGTCTATTCAGAAAATTACCTTCTTCATCAAACTCTTTATCTGTTTCATGAGATTCTAAAATTAATGGGGAAACAACCGAAATCGCACCCATAAAGCTAATGATTTTATTCAATAATGTATGGAGTTCAATACAGGGGCGTCTCCCCCCTCTACCCGAAGAAACTCCAATGGTTGCAAAAACTTTCAAATGAAAGCAAGAAAAAAACTCTTTTGTTCCTAATTGATGAAAGAGATTGATCACCTCCGGATTGGTTATCCAATTGTATTCGGGAAGACACAAAAGAATAAGTTCTGAATTTTCAAAAGAATATACCAATTGTCTTTGAAAAGGCGTTAAAAATTCTTTATTAATCTCTCCCCTCCCAACAAGTGGGATATCAGAATCCACCATGTCAATTAAATAAATTTGATCTACAATCTCGTTTTGTTGAAGTAAATGTTTTAAAGCCTTAGCAACTTTTATGGTATTGCTTCCTTTTCGAGAGGAACCCGAAAGAATTGCTATATTGAGTCTTTCTTTCATATCATCATGGTTATTTTGAATATTGATATAATATTTCGTCAAGATTGATGTTATACTTTTCGAATAAAATGTTTCTTGTTAAATCATATCGAACTAATGTGATGTTATAACTAATTAGGGCTTGATTGTAGCCTTTCTCAGCTTGTAGGAGTGCATCCAAAGCGTTTTTTACCGCTGTTACGTTAAATCTACCACGACGATAACCCTGCAAAAGCCCATTGTAAAAATTTAATGTTTTTAGATAGGCTTGTTCTGCTTTTTTCAAAGAATCAAAAGCCGTCTGAATTTGTTTAAAGCCCAATTCTACTTCGTCTTGAATTTGGCGTTCCAATTCTTTCTTTTGGATTTCCAATTGCTTTAAAGTAATTTCAGCATTTCGTAAATCCACCTTTGCTGCTTCATCCCACAAAGGATATTGAACCGAAAATTCAATGGCTTTTTCGGGATATTTACCTAAATACACCTGATCCCAAGCTGTGCTAGAGTATCTTCCAAAATCCCTTATGGCATATTGTCCACCAATCCTCACAGTTGGAAGTAAATTATTGTCAGCTAATTCTTTGGATAACCTTGCAATTTCATAGGAATGAAGAAGAATTCGATAGTCCCTTCGATTTTGTAGAGCATAATTGATGTCCTTTTGAACATCCACGTCTTTGGGTAGTTCCTTGATGAGTTCGGTTGAACCCGTAATTTCGATGTTGGGATCCAAATTTAGGGTTCTGAGTAGTTCTTTTCTTTTTGTGTCTCTTTCTAATTTAGCAGTGTTGACGGCAATTTCTGCTTGGTTGTAAAGAGCTTCCCATTGATTGACCTCAAAGGGTTCTGCTAATCCAAAATTCAATTTTTGGTATGTGATGTTTCGAATCGTATTGACGTTATTTAGAAGACCTTGAGCTGTTTTTAATTCAATTTCCGCAATTGCTAAGGACCAGTAATCAACGATGGTTTTTACAATCAAACCGGCAAGTTGGAATTCCAACTGTTCTCGCTGAACCAAACTCTTTTTCTTGGCAATTTCCTTTAAACGTTTCTGAGAATACCCAAAAGCATTTTTCAAAAGATCTTGTTGAAATATCACTTTTATTGCCGCTGTATGTAGTGGTGGTTGTCTTAGCTGCTGAAAGAAGGGGTTGGTTAGAGCCACAGGACCTTCCCCTGCATTTGAGTCAAACCTCGTATCCGAACCTTCAAGTCGAAGAAATGTCCCACTCTCGAAGAGTTTTTGTATTCCCAAGGTATATACATCTTGATTGATCTTTGTTCCTTGAAAGAGGGATTGAGGAAGTTGCTTATCGATTCGCTCATAACTTTGGAATTTGAAATCCAATACAGGGGCATATTTACCTTCATCTTTTTTGAGGTCTGTATCTGATTTGATGATTTCCAATTTTTGGAGTTTTACTGGATTGCTATTGTAAACAACAATTTGCACAACTTCGTTAAGACTTAGCTTTTGATCTTTTTTATCTTTTAATTTTGCGATAATAGTTTCAATTTCTTTTTGAGGAAAATCTTTTGACTCTTTCTTTTCATCACTATGTAAAGTAGTGATTTCGTTTGTATTTCCTTTTTCTTTTTCGTTTGCATTGGTTTCTAATTTTTGATTTATAGATTTACAACTGATTAGATGAAAAAAAAACAGAAAAAAAATAAGAAAAGAGAAGCTATGAAAAAACTTCATTTTTTTACCTCCATAGAATTACTAAACCAAAAAAAATTTTAAAATGTTTATCATTAATCTTTTAAACTTTTTGGTTTTTTTCTTAAATAAAAAATTAACCAAAAAGTTAGATGAATTACAAAAAAGAAAATTCTCATGGCTCGTCGATAAAATAATCTTAGTTTTAATTTTGAGTGTAGGATTCTCTTGTCAGTCTTATTCGAATTCCAAAAACAATGAAATTCACTGTCCTGTAATTGACTTCGAGATTATTCGTTTTTTCCCCAGAACTCCTGTTTCCCCCAATGTCTTTTTGAATCAAGAAAAAGAAAAGTGGGTCATGTTCTATAAAGATGCCTTTTCCAACATAAAAACAGAAATCTTAGAGAAAAAGAAATTGATTCCACAAAACCAATGCCAAGAAATTTATTTTCAAAAGTGGCAGGAAAAGTGGAAGCTCCACGAAAAAACCCTTCGTCTTTATTACGACACATTACAAGAAGAATTAAAACTTTTTCTTGATGAACGAAATCTTTACGAGAAAGAAAAAATCTTGGAAGATTTCGAAGAAAACAAAAAGGCGTTGTATGAAAGTGTTTACTCATACCAAAAAGCCATCTGGAGCTTTTGGATTGATAAAAACTCCCAATACGAAAAACACACCAAAGATATTCAAATTTGGTTTGAAGTCTATAGTATTCTAAAATACGAACTCTTCTACTGGCTACCAGATGAGTTTAAAAGAGAATGGTTCAAAAAATTATCTCAACTACCGAACTAAAAAATCGTGAGGGTTTTAAGTTTTGTATTGATTGTTTTGGGTCTTCAAGCTCTTTATGGGAATGTTTTATCTTTCCGAGAAGACACTATTGATGTAATTCAAGAATTCAAAAAAATCCCTAAAGAAGAAAGAAAAGATTTCTTGATTGAACAGACCATCGAACTTCAACCTGTTGATTTTCGCAAAGACGCTATTCTTTATCTTGACTGCAATCAAGAAACAAAACCCAAAGAACATTCAGGGAAATACCCTTTTATTAAAGCTGATGTTTTTTTGACAAAAACCCAAAAAGAAACTAAGATCAAAAATGTTTGCTATTTTAAAAATCGCAATCAAACCATAGAGCTTCAAACTGATCCGAAGTTTTGGCCCCATCAAAACACAGAAGCATTTACAATTTCTTTTTGGTTTTTTCCTTTGCTTGAATTCCCCTACCAAACCATTTTTGAGTGGGTTTCTTTCGCAAATGAAGGAATCAAAGGATTTTGGATTTATCATCACAATGGAGAAATCCTTTTGAAAATCCAATCGGTTCTAAAAAAAGAAGTTCCTTTCAGTTTTCAAAAAGTGATTACCCCAAAACTTTCTCTTAGAAAATGGAATCACATTTTAATTAGCTTTAGCACTGAGAAGAATCAAATCTTGGTTTTTTTTAATGCAAAACTCCAACAACTCATTGAACTTCCCAAAAACGCAGTTTGGGATTTTTCTTCTCTCGACTACCCACCCATTGTGATTGGAAAGAATTTGATTGGTTATCTCGATGATTTTCTGATTTTAAAAGGTTTTTTTACTACACCTATAACTTATTATGATTATCAACCTTTGGAGTGGGACCTTTTGTCTGGTAGGATTCAAAATCCTGTTTCTTTTTTAACTTCTCCTTGGATTCAACTAAGACATAATACATCTCAAGTTCAATTTTTCGTTCAATATGAAAAACCACAGGGAACCATCTTGAAAGTAGAATATCGTTTTTCTGAGACTCCTTCGGAAAATTCAAACTGGACTTCTTTTTCTTTAGAAAAAGATAAAAAAACCTTTTCCTTTCGGGAATTACGACCCTACTTACAATTCCGCATCTTCATGAGGCAGGACTCAAAAGGAACAACGACACCGAAAATCACTGAATTCAAAATCATAACCACAACCATCGAAAGTCTTCCTAAAGTATCAAGCGTAAAAATCATCCCTGAGCTGACAAACGAACATCAAGTCTGTATCGAGTGGCAAAAAATCCCCGAAGAAATCATAGAAGAATTTGGTGGCTATAACCTCCATATTGGAACTAAAAAAGAACACTCGGAGATCTCGATAAGTGAAGTTTATCGAAATGGCAGATGGATACCCATAAAAAAGCAAACTTTAGATTTTCCTTTAACAAAAGACGAAGAAGAACTCCTCAAAATTCGTCCCACCTTCATAAAACAACACATGAAAAATCACATCCGCATAATCCTCACGAAAGACGAACTCTATCACTACTACGAAAAAAAAGCAAGAGAAAAAAACACGCTCCCCCTAAGGTATCCTATTGTGTTTGAAACTGATGTGGTTTATTATCTTCGAGTATCAAGTTATGTTTACAAACCAGAAATTCATAGCAAACTATCACAAGAAGTAGTATTCGAGTTCTGATAACAATCAAAGCTCAATAACCAAACTGAATCAACTTGATATATGCTTCTGAAAAATCTTTAAAAAAACGTTCTTGAGAAAAAGCATAGATTTCCACATATTTTCGACATTCTTTGTCTTTTAATAATTCTTTATCCGTCGGTAGCAAAGAATTCAACTGAGGGTCATCTCGATAGAAAATCAATCTTCGAAAATACTCGTTATTGAACGTAAATAGATTTTCTGTGAATGGTTTTCCATTTGCTTTTCCTAAGGTATGAGCTCCCATTAGAGCTACCATGTCTTGTTTTGTGAGATTTAATTGTTGGAATTTTTTATAAAATGATTCAAAAGTTTCATTCTCATCAGGGATACCAACTTCATAAAATCCTCGATCTGAAAACATAGGAACAACGATGTTGATAAAAGGACCTCTTGTGATTTCTACTGCTACAGCTCCTGCTAAGTAAAGGATATCCCGATAAGAATATGGCTCGTCTTTGATGAGATTTTTGATTTTTTTGATAAAATCCACACTTGATTCTAAATTTTTATTGATAGGTTTTTTTAGTTCCAATTCAATATTATAGTCATCATGAAAGTTTGAGGTAAAACTTCCCCCACTCATAACATCATGAAAAACAAGCCTCAATACAGAAGGTGCCAGTGATTTGGATAAATGCTGTTTTATCAAATTTCGTATAGACGCATAAGTTTTCTTTTGAGTATTTACAGAATAGACTTTGTAATTTCCGGTTTTTCCTCGAATTTGAACGACGTATTCTTTCTCTATGATTTCAGGTCGATTTAGAACCTTAGCAAATTCCTCAGATACCAAAACAGGAACTTGAATTTGTTTTGTGAGCTTTTCTAACCGAGAAGTATAATTAATCGTATCTCCAATCGCTGTAAGTTGCATTTTTTCCGGATGCCCCAAATCTCCTATGATTACCGTCCCAAAATGTAAACCAATCCCAATCCGAATTTCTTCGTCATAGTTGGTTTTTAGATACTGATTGATTTCTTCTAAGCCCTTTAACATTTCAATGGCTGATGAAAAAGCGTTCTCGCATTTTTTTTGATTATCCCAACTATCGATACCAAAAAGAGCTAAAATCCCATCCCCCATAAATTTGTCTAAATAGCCTTCATTATTCAAAATGGCATCCCCCATTTTTTTGTAAAAACGGTTCAAAACATAAACCACATCAAAAGCCAAGTGTCTTTCTGTAAAACTCGTAAAATCCCGAATATCCGCAAATAGAACCGCTAAAGCTTGCTCTTTTCCACTTCTATAGTAAGATAAAACAATATCCGAATCCACCTCATCCTTTACAATCCTCTTGATTTTGATATTTCCATAGACTTTGGTTTGACAAGCTAACCGTTCTTGCCTGCGAAAACCTTTTTTTTTCGATAATCTTTCTTCGAGCTCGTTTTTAGGACTCAAATGTTCTTCGCCTGCATACACCCAAACACGACAAGTAGTGCATTTCGCATTTCCCCCACAAGCATGAATATGAGGAATCCCATTTTCTAAAGAAATTTCCAATATAGTTTTTCCTGCCGTGGTTTTGATTATCTTTGTTTCTCTTTTGTTATTGTAGATTTCATCAACATAAAGAACTTCAATTCCATTGGTCTCAGCTTGATTCATCATTGTGAAAACTGAAATATTTCATTTCGTTTAAAGTAAATAGTTTTTTTCATTTATTGTATACGATAAAATCTTTTATCCCTAGGATAAAAAAAGTATATGTTTTAAGCAATTTGCATATTATACACTTTATTTTTAGCAAAAAATGAACAACTTATTCGCAAAAAATTAGGATTTTCTGTGGGTATTAATCTTGCAAATAATCAGGAAAAATCGTTAAAAGGAGCTCTATATGAGAAGTTCCAATTCCAAAAGGTTTGGGAAATCGATTTTTATGTTAGTTTTGTTTTTTCTGTTTGTTTACACTTTACCTGTTTTTGGAGAAGAAACAAACTCTGGTTCGTCTATGGACATAAATAGTGCGTATACTATTGATAACCTTTGGATTTTTTTAACGGGGATTTTGGTGATTTGGATGCAAGCAGGTTTTGCTATGGTAGAATCTGGGATGAATGCAGCAAAGAACACTGTAAATATCCTATTTAAAAACCTAATGGATTTTTCTGTAGGAGGTTTGATTTTCTTTATCTTTGGGTATAACCTCATGTATCCTGGAGAAGCCTTCAAAGGCGGTTTCTTTGGATTTGGTGGCTTTTTTATTCCAGAAAGTTCACCAGAAGAAATAGGTGGAGCTATCATCCATCCACAAGCTAATTTTCTCTTCCAATTAGCTTTTGCAGCAACCGCAGCAACGATTGTTTCTGGAGCTGTTGCTGGTAGATTGAAGTTCTCTGTGTATCTTATTTATTCTGTATTCATCACAGGCCTAATTTACCCCATTAGTGGTTTTTGGCAATGGGGTGGTGGATGGTTAGCGCAATTAGGTTTCCATGATTTTGCTGGTTCGATCATTGTTCATGCTGTAGGTGGTTTTGCTGGTCTTGCTGCTACAATTCTTTTGGGACCAAGAATTGGTAAGTTTGATCCTGATGGAAAGCCACAACCCATGCCAGGTCATAATCTCGCTCTTGCAACTCTGGGAGTTTTTATCCTATGGTTAGGTTGGTATGGCTTTAATCCTGGCTCTCAATTAGCTATTTATGGGAAAGACAATGTTCATGCTGTGATGTTAGTTGCTGTCAATACTACTCTTGCTGCTATGACAGGTGCAGTGTTTTCCATGATTGGTTCTTGGATTTTCTTTCGTAAGCCTGACTTGACAATGTCCTTGAACGGTGCATTAGCAGGTTTAGTAGCAATCACAGCAAATTGTAATGTGGTCGATAACAAAGAAGCGATACTGATCGGGTTAGTTGCAGGACTTCTTGTCATCGCAGGAGTGAAACTTTTAGATGCCCTTAAAATTGATGATCCCGTTGGTGCATGGCCTGTCCACGGACTCAATGGTCTTTGGGGTGGAATTGCCACTGGATTATTTGGCGAAGGGAAAGACTTTGTTGTTCAAGTGATTGGTTCACTTGCGGTTTCTCTATGGGCATTTGCTACAATGTTCATTTTGTTTTTAATTCTAAAATATACGATTGGAATCAGAGTATCTCGTGATGAAGAACTCAAAGGCTTAGACATCGGTGAGCATGGAGAAGAAGCTTACAATGGATTCACAATTTTTACAGTTGATTAAACTTTTAAAGGAGTAGCTTATGAAGTTAATCACAGCTGTCATTCAACCATATAAATTAAAAGATGTAAAAGCTGCTTTGATGAAAGCTGGAGTAACAAAAATGACGGTAACTACCGGCTTAGGTGCAGGTCAACAAAAGGGATACGACGAGTCTTATCGTGGAGTTATCCACGAAGTGAATTTGTTAAAGAAGACCATTTTACAAATCGCAGTGAATGAAGATTATGTAGAACCAACCATCAAAGCCATCATCGAAGGAGCAAGAACTGGAAACATCGGTGATGGAAAAATCTTTGTAACTGATCTTATCGAAGTTATTCGTATTCGCACTGGTGAAAGGGGAAGGGACGCAATTGGATGATCAGGGATCCTACATCCCTGATTTTTTTTCAAAACACCTACTCAATAAACGAACTCTTCATCAATAGCAATTCTACTATACAAGAGATAGAATTCAAAAAAAAAAGAACTTGTGATCCGTGAAAAACGTCAGACCTTCAAAATCATTTATTTCTTTTTGGACTTTTTTTTGAGCTTTCTTTCTGTGATCATTGCTACAATACTACACTTTTACATTCTTTCCCCTGAAAAAAAATTTTTCTTCGTTGCTGACACAAAAGGATTTTTTGCTCCAGGCTTGTGGTTTCCTCCGCAGTCTTTTTTGGCTATTATAGTTACGTACAGTGTTCTGGGATTGGTGTTTTCTTTTTTCCAAGTATTTGTTTTTATTGCGTTGGACGTTTACAAGCCTAAAAACATCATCGAACCCCATAAAGAAATTTTATCCCTTATTCGAGGGATTGGAATCAATCTAGTTGTTGTATTAGCCTTTTTGTTTTTCTACAGAGAACATAGTTACTCAAGGTTAGTGGTTATTTATACAGTTATCATCAGTTCGATTTTGATTTCCACAGGACATTATGTCTTTCGAAAATACATCCTCAATGCGATCGAAAAAGGCAAATACACAAAAAACCTTTTAATCATTGGCACACAAAAAGAAACCAGAAAAATCATTGATTACATAAAAAAATACAAACTCTTCGGATTAAATCTCGTAGGAATCCTGAAGGAAACAAAAGATAAACCCATCCACCCTCACCTCTCAAAATATATTCTTGGAACAATCGATGATATTCATAACATTCTCAACCAATATCATATTCATACTGTAATTATAATCCTGAGAAACAATCCTAAAGAAATTCACAAACTGATAAAGATTTGTGATTCAGAAGGAATCGAATGTCGTATTGTTCCTAGTGTAATGGACCTAATTTCCCACAAGGTTCGTATCGAAGACATGGACGGTTTACCTGTTTTAGTCCTTCGAGACATTCCTTTGAATAATGCCTATCATCGTTTCATGAAAAGAGCTTTTGATATTGTGTTTTCTTTGTTCGTGCTGATTTTGACTTTTCCTTTGATGATTTTGATTGCTATTTTGGTAAAGTTGTCATCTAAAGGCCCTATCTTTTTCGTTCAAGAACGTGTTGGTTTGGATCGTAAGGTTTTCAAATTAATTAAATTTCGAACCATGTATGTGCAAGATAAAAACACCTCAGACACAACGTGGGGTAGAAAAAATGATCCGAGAGTCACACCCATTGGCAGGTTTCTTCGAAAAACCTCTTTGGACGAACTCCCCCAGTTTTGGAATGTTTTAAAAGGAGATATGTCAGTTGTTGGACCTCGTCCTGAGCGAATCCACTTTGTGAAAAAGTTCAAAAAAGAATATGAAAAATACATGCTCAGACATTCCGTAAAGTCTGGTATCACAGGCTGGGCACAAGTATTAGGCTATAGAGGGGACACTTCTATAGAAAAAAGAGTCGAAGCGGATATTTATTACATTGAAAATTGGTCCTTACTTTTTGATATTTATATAATTTTGAAGACCATCCCTTCTCTATTCAAAAACCCGGGAGAATGATATAAATAGTTTAAAAAAACTCCTAATCATCAAGGAAAGGAATCACAAAAGAAAACTGCCATTGGAGCTCAGGAGGTGTATCATCAATAAATTTTTCTTTTGTATCCATATATCCTTTGTAGATTCCAATACCCAACAAAAGAAGTTGCACAGATATAGAAAAGTCCCGATAGGCTAAAGAACGACCTGCAAGGATTGAAAATCCCTTAGTAGTTTGGTATCCACCTCCAATAGGGTCTTTATAAGCTATTCCTTGACCGTAGAAAATATCTGCAGTTTTAGCGGCTTTTTCTAAGCTCTGGTATTTTAAAAAACGTTCGTGGTACGTGATGGCAGAATAAATACTTGCTAAACGTAAAGCAAGAAAAACCCCACCCCAAAAGTATTCTTCTTCTCGAAAAAAATTATAGCCGGGTATAACAACCTCCCACAAAAAAGAGGAATCCCATTTTGGTTCTTCTTTTGCCATCACCACTTGTGGTATAACAAAAAAACATATAATGACAAATAGATATTTTCGATACTTCATCTTTTAAAAAGGCTGATCAATCTTAATGATGTCAGAAACCTCAGATTCAGCTCCCAAATCATAAGCGGTTATTACTAAAAAGATGGAACCACGAAAATTCCCCAAAAACAAAACATACTTGGGTTCAGAAACGATATCAAAGAGATATTTCTTATCATAGAACAAATTTTCTTTTGGATATTCATAATACAAATAAATGAAGTAATATGGAACATTTCTGTTGAGTTCTGGATCTTTTGATGGTTCCCAAGTTATTTCAACTATTAAGTAATCTTGTTTTTTCACTTGGATATTTCGCACCTTCTCGGGACGATTTAAACCCTCTCTTAGGTAAGGAAACAAAAGATAATAGTAAGTTGGATAGGTCTTGATTTTGCAGGAAAGAATCATAATCCCTAAAATTGCCATCACTAAACTATTGATAAGTCTCATAAAGCATTATCAAATAAAGAAGGTTTTTTCCGTTTCTTTGTATGATTTCTTCCTGACAACGAGTTAGGATATCTAATGCCAGATTTTGAAATAAATTTTTTGTTTGCAGATTCCATTTTTTTAGGTTCTCCATTTTGTTGATTTCTTGGGTAAACCAAGTGATCAAAATATCATTTTTTTCTTTACAATCTGTTGCTTGATTATATAAATTCATCAAGTTTTTTTCATTAGAGATAATGGACTTTTGTTTCCGAAAGAGAAAAAAGACAATGGTTTCTGGGAAAAATTTTATACTCTGGTTTTTACTTTGCCATTCTGTATAGGGGTCAATCTTCATTAAATTATGATAAACATTAACTTTAACAGGATATAAAGTCAAACAATGGTTAAAGATTAGCAAAAAAATAATTATTTTCTTGCCTACAAAGACTTTTTCCATTTCCTCATAGTTATGAAGCATATATTTATAATAATTTTATTTTCCATAATAAGTCTATTCTTTCAATGTAAAAAAGAACCAGATGCATTTACAGAAAGAGCTCTACTTTATCTTGTCTTATGTCCTAACGGTATTGATATATGTTATCAGCAATGTGGTATAGATAGTGGCATTTCCGATGGTGTGGTTGAAGGTAGTGAGTTCAGAAATTTTGAAACTTGCACATCACGTTGTGATGCTTATTGCAATTTAAACTTTATTTTCCTCAGAAATGATTAGGTCTGAAAATATTTTTTTTACTGGCGGGTGATTTTTCAAAAATGCTTCTCGTTGTAAGTGCCATTCCTTTTCTTCTGGAACCAACAATTTTCGTTTTGGTGCAGTTTCGATTAGTTTTCTCATTATCCGGTATTGACGGATGATTTCTTTGATTTCTTCGGAAGTTAAAGATATCTTTTTTGATTCTTGATTTTTCATAATTGATTAATTCAAACTTTTCTCCACATCATATAATAAGGTTGATTTTCTTTTAAAGTGAGCTTTTCGAATTTGCTTTCAGGAAACGAAAAAAATCTTTTTCTTGTGTAATTAGGCCACGGAAGGACTGGCATATATAATTTACTTTTTCGAAATAAGGATATAATCTTCCTTGCATAAGGTCCATAGTCTGTTGCTATATAGATTTTTCCATTGTGTCTTAAAAGATTATATGTATCAATCAAAAATTTTTCACTTATTAGACGGTGTTTCCAATGTCGTCTTTTGGGCCATGGGTCAGGAAAGTTTATGATTACCAAATCAAAGCTATTTTCGGGTAGAATTTCTCGATAAAACCATAGGAAATTAACAGGAATGATTTTTAAATTTTTGATATTATTTTTTTCAATTTTTTTTATGATTTTTTTGATCCTATCACCTTTTTTTTCCATAGCAATATACTCATGTTCAGGATGTTTTTTTAACCACTCTATTGCGAACTCACCCCATCCACATCCCAATTCCAATATATGAAAGCTCTCTTGAATGAAAAATAAAATCTCTTTCGAAATGGTATCGATAGTTTTGGGAACTATCACATTAGGATGAAGTTTGTACTTCGCAGGTCTTTGAATGATTCTAAGTAATTTTCGTTGAATTTCTGATTTCATTGAAAAACTTATCCTTTATTTACGATAATAACTTTAATGATAAATATTTTATCATAATAGTTTTCCATTAAGGAATTTAGAATGCAAGTCAAATTTTGGGGTGTGAGGGGTTCTATCCCATCGCCACTAGATCCAATAGATTACGAGAGCCGAATAAAAGAGATCCTAAAAATCAGCCAAAAAAAATGGAAGGATGATCCTTATTTATCCATAGACAAAATCTACGAAATATTACCACCCCATCTAAAAGAAATCATTGGCGGAAATACTACTTGTGTAGAATTAAAAGATGGAAATGAACAGTTGATCTTTGATATGGGAACTGGTGCTAGAAGATTAGGATATGATATGATGGCAAAAGGGATTTTTGGTCATATTCATATCTTACTTACTCATACACACTGGGATCACATCCAAGGATGGCCATTTTTTATTCCCGGATATATTCCTACTAATCATATTCATTTTTATTCTGCATTTGAAGATTGTGAAGAACGATTCATCACTCAGCAAAGATTCCAGTTTTTCCCATTGGGATTTCATGAAATGATGTCAAAAAGAGAATTTCATTATTTTAAAGTTGGTGATACGTTTCAAATTGGAAGTTTCATCATCAAAACCGAAGCACTGATACATCCAGGGAATTCTGTTGCTTATAGAATCGAAAAAAATAACAAATCTTTTATTTTTGCTACAGATACGGAATTTTTTGGATCTGAGTTAACCAAAATTATAAAAAAGAAAAAGAAATTTTTTGAAAATGCAGACGTTCTTGTAATTGATGCTCAATATTCACTCAAAGAAGCAGAACAAAAGATTGGTTGGGGACACACCTGTATGGTTATTGCTGTAGATTGTGCGGTGGCTTGGAACGTAAAAAGATTATACCTTACCCATCATGAACCTGCTCATGATGATTATAGCACCTACCAACTTTTTGAAGAAGCAAAGGATTATCTAAAAGAAAAATACCCCAACTCAATTATAAACATAGAACTTGCCAAAGAGGGTATGGTAATTGATATATAGTGTAAACAACAAAAATTTATTTTCACTTATAATTTGAGCTCACAAATATCAAACATGCTATTAACAAAAGAACTCTTGCAAGCTAAAATCAAAAAGAACATACTTTTATTGAAAGAAAATAATTAGTCTTAACTAAAGTTAGAATAATAAGACTTTCAGAACTTTTTGTAAAAAAAAGAATCATTTGTCAAAGTCCAGACCTTAAACCTTTCACAGAAGAAATCAGACATAACAAATCTTCGAAGATAGTTCTATGAATTAACAAAAGATTTTGAAGAACCAATAGTCAATTCTGTTAAAAGTTTGCAAGAATAAAGAGAATAAATAGACAAACGCTTCTGAGAATTGAATCAAAAAATTGGTTTTTTCAAATGGCTAATAACATTTTATTACTTTTTGGTTTATCTTCTCAAATTTATTTTTAATACATTTCCGTATCAAAAGAAATTCAAATGAGAAAAAAAATACAAGAACAAACTCAGCCAAAAAAAATCAAAATCCAGATTTAAAAAAGTTTGACTATTAAGATAGAAAAAATTTTTTGTACCTTAAACCTTCCTTAAATGCGAATGCGCCACAGGTGCACACTCAACTCTCATAAACACTCTTCCTTTTCCCCCTAGTTCCCCCTAGGGGTTTTTTATTTAAAATGATCATGGATTTAGTTTACTACTATCTAAAAAGAATTGATTTTTTTTTTAATTTCATATTTCATAACTTATGAACTCATCATTATCACCACAAGAAAGACAGAAATATATTGAATTAGGAAAAAAAGCTTTCGAAAGTAGGAACTTAAAAGCAGCAAAAGAATTTTTTATTAAAGCTGACTACAAAGATGGATTAATTCAACTTGGTGATTATTATATGTATCAAAAAAAATTACCTCTATTAGCTTACGGATACTATAAAAAAGCTGGTGCCAAAGAAAAAATTGAAGACTTACACAGAAGAATGATATTAGCATTAGGGAAATGGATTGGTGAAGACAAAATTAAGCCAGAGTCTTTAAAAAAATTCAAAGAAAAAGAAACGTGGGTAAGAGTTCCTGTAGATCCAACTTTACTAAAAACAGCTCAAGAAATTTTAAAAAAACATGGAAAAGGATAATTTCAAATTACATGGAATTTCTTTTGTATATCACCCTGATAGTACCATTACAGAAGTTATCCGCTTAGCAAGGAAATATGCAAAGTTCTCTAACCCTCTTTTGATAACTGGTGAAACTGGAACAGGGAAAGAACAGCTTGTAAGAATTATCCACCTCTATTCTGATCGCCCTGGAAGATTAGTTAGTGCAAATTTATCAGCTATACCAAAGGAATTAATTGAAAATGAACTATTTGGTCACGTGAAAGGTGCATTTACCGATGCAAATACTACTACTGAAGGTTTAATAGAAAAAGCTTCTTTTGGAACTCTCTTTATTGATGAAGTTGGAGAACTACCTTTGGAACATCAAATAAAATTACTACGAGTCATACAAACGAATGAATATGAAAAAATTGGTTCTAATAAAACATTAAAGTCAACAGCGAGATTTATTTTTGCTACAAGTAAAGATTTAGAATATGAAATTCAAAAAGAACGTTTTCGTGCTGATTTGTATTATCGAATTTCTGCTTTTCATATCCATATTCCACCTTTGAGGGAAAGAAAAGAAGATATCCCAGTACTTGTAGAATATTTTTTGAATTCGATTGAAGAAAAATATAAAAAAAAAATTACAATTCATCCAGAAGTTATAAAAATGTTTATGGTATACCCCTGGCCTGGAAATGTTCGAGAGTTAGAAAATTTACTTTATCGTACTGCCATAACCATCCAAAAAAATGAAATTACTCCAGAAGATTTACCCAAAAATTTTGAGAACCACCATGACCTTGATCACAAAATAAAAAAATTAGAAAGAATGAAACAAGAGATTATTGAATATGAAAAACATATACTTCAAGAAGCCCTTGAAGTCTACGGAGGGAATCTATATCAAATTGCAAAAAAATTAAAAATATCAAGAGGAGCCCTACAGTATAAAATTAAAAAATATCAACTTAAATGATTTAAAAGCATGAAGATACCTTCCCATATTAATGAAATCTCGATAAAGTTATTTCGAAATGGCTGGTTATCAAGGAAGCAACTGCGTCAATTGGAAAATGAAATTTTAAAAAGTAATATTCTTTCTGAGAAAGAATTTTTAGAATACATAAAAAACAAAGAATGGATTGATGAGGAAGATTTGCCAGAAATACAAATTCTTATAAAACAAGAAGATGTTCCAAGAGATTTCCATTTTATCCCCGGTTCTTTGAATCCTCGAATGGAAGAAGTTTATAAGATTGCACGAAAAATGGCAGAAGTAGATACTACTCTTCTAATCTTAGGAGAATCCGGTGTAGGTAAAACAAAATTAGCAAGGATGATACACGAACGAAGCCCAAGGAAAAACAAACCTTTTGTCACTGTATCTTGCGGAAGTATTCCTGAAAATCTACTTGAGTCTGAACTTTTTGGAGTAGAAAAAGGTGCTTATACTGGTGCCCACAAAAGCCGAGATGGGAAATTCAAAGTTGCTGATGGAGGAACAATTTTTTTAGACGAAATTGCAGAACTTCCTTTGAACTTACAAGTCAAACTACTTCGAGTATTGCAGGATAAAACGATTGTCCCTTTAGGAAGCGCGGAAGAAGTTTTTGTAGATGTTCGAGTGATAGCAGCCACCAATAAAGACCTTGAGGATTTAGTAAAAAAAGGTCTATTTCGAGAGGATTTGTATTATCGACTTAATGTAGTTCCATTAGTAATGCTTCCTTTGCGCGAAAGGAAAGAAGATATTGAAAGTTTAACAAATTACTTTCTTGAACAATTTAAAAAAAAATACAAAAAACCCTACTCTATAAAAGATCCCTTGTTATGGAAGATTTTGAAGGAATACCAATGGCCTGGAAATATACGTGAATTAGAAAACACAATTGAACGATTATGTGTGTTATCAGAAAATGGAGAACTCAAAGTAGAGGATTTGCCACAAAAGATATTAAATAAATTTGATAAAAATGCTTTATATAAACTAAAAGAAGAAACCAATGAGTCTACAAAGCAAGTTATGGGTTTTCCCAAATTAGAAGACCTTGAAAAAGAACACATACTAAGAACTCTCATTATCTGTAATGGAAAAATCTCAGAGGCTGCAAATTTGTTAGGGTTACATCGAAATACCCTTCGAAACAAAATTCAAAAATATCAATTAAAAAAATATTTAAAAGAATATTCAAAATCGTCGAAATCTTGAATTAAATCAATGATGAGGTAGATTATGAAGGTGGCTGAGAAAGTAGAAGAACTTTGGGAATATTACACACAAAAGAAATTTCGAGAAATCCAAGAATTTTATAATAACAAACAAAACAATAATGAAGCTAATGAAAACATAAAAGAACTTTATTATTTATCTTTGATAGAGACGAATCCAAACGAAGTAAAAGTAAAAACAAATGGGATTTTTAAAGAATTATTAGAAGCGATGATTGACTATTATTCTAAAAACTATCATTACTCTGCAAGGAAGTTGAGCACTTGGATACTAACCAAAGGATACTATTCAGATTGGATCATTGAAAGATTCTTTGACTCAGCAAAAAAAAGTCAACAATATGATACAATCATAAGAGTAGCTAATTCCTTTTTAAAAAAAGGGATATTGAAAATACTTTATGTAAAAGAGTTATTTCATGCATATTATAAACTGAAAGACTACCAAAAAGCCTTAGAAGTTTTTGAACAATACAGAGAAGTTTTTGATGATGAAGATTTATTTCATGTAGGTCTAATCTATTTAAAAACAAGAAAATACAAAGAAGCAGAACGAGTGCTTTTAGCGGTCTATAAAAAAATCACAGGGAAAGAATACCTAAATCACTATGACAAATATGAATCTTACTATAAGCAAAAATATCAAGAGCTTAAACAAAAATATTTGCAAAATCAATTAGAAACTTATAAAGAACTTTCTGAATATGGAATGGCTTGCTTATTTTCGGGAGACTATCGAACGGCTTTGAATATTTTTACAACCCTAAAAAAAGAACTTACCGAGAAATAAATCAATAACTTTTTTCTTTTTTTAGGGTTTTACTATATTCAATCAAACTTTTATGATAATTTTCGTCATGATAAACAACAAAAGCAGAAATCAGGGAAGCTAAGAAAAAGACTCCGAACGTTTCCGACTGACTCAGGATGGGAGGGTAATTTCGATTTTCTTTATAAAATCGATACGACCAATAAGTTAATCCTAAACTGATGGGAAATGACAAAAGAAAGATAGTCATTCTTCTTTCCCATATACTTTCTTGATATACGAGTCTCGGAAGTAAAGGTTTATCTTGGAATTCTAAACCAAATTGCGGCAAAAAATACTTTTGATAGTAGTATTTTTGGTATTCAGGGTTGTAATTGAAATTTTCGAGAACTTCTATTTCTTCTTTTGTAAGTTCTTCTTTTTTTTCTCGTTTTACGAAATTTTCAATACTCAAATTAGGATCTAATATATAACTCTCAATCGGAGCCAATTCCGTTTTTCGTTGTAAGAAAAAAGGGATGATGGATGGTTTATAACTAGGGTCATTAGTGCTTGGTCGTTTCTCCCCTTGAATGTAAGGACCAATATTTTGTGCTTTCAACGAACTGACTCCAATAAGAACTGTTATAACCAAAACTATTTTAAAAAACATGTTCCTATTGCCGAATTCTTCTCTCACGAAAGCTTATTTTTTTCTGAAGTGATAAAAAGTAAAATAAAACTCTCCTTGTTTTATATCAATCTTCATTTGATGAGTTAAAATAAAGTATTTACCCAAAAATGAAATAATCTTTTGAATCTTGTCTCTATTTTGACTTTCAGAATAAGAGCTATAATAAAAAATTAAAGTTTGATCAGAATCTAAAAAAGCTTTGATTTTTTCCATGAGTGAATAATCCTCAGGATTTTCTACAAGAATTAAAGGAGATCTTAATACCAATAGACCAGCACTTACTACATCAAATCCATGAATGGTAATATAAAAATCTCCTCTTTGGGTTGCGATAATCTCATTAAAATGTTTGAAATTCTTAAGGTACTCCCTTGACAGAAAAAAGTAAAGAGTAGTTATCAAAAAAGAGTAAAAAGCAAATACCATAAAAACACGTTTAAAAATCACTTTTAATTCCCAAAGTTTATTTGTAATGACCAAGAAAGGGACGATCCCCAAAATAAGATAACGCGGACCCAGATTTACCAAACCATCATTTGGTGCCAAGAATCCCAATACAAAAACAGCCGTCAATCCTGTGAAGAAAAGAACTTTATCTTTTTTATCTAAGATGTCCAATCTTTTGAATGCAAAAAATATTGTTAGCAAAAACAACGGGATATAACCAAAAAACCCCAACTTAAAGAACTTATCCCCAAAGAAAGACAGTGACAACATAAATCGCAGCTGGCGAATTAAGGAATAATCTTCTAATTTAATATTTAGTACAAATCTCGGTCCGAAAATATGACCATAATGAAAATAATGAAAAAGAAAATAGATACTTACAAAAATCCCACTGAACACCAAGATTTGTAGGAATTTTTTTTGTTCTTTCAAATCATGCTTAAGTTCTTCCCAAAAGACGAGAAACCAGAAAAGGATCAAAATACCCATAAAAATAAACATTTCTATCCTCAACCACATCCCTAAACTTAGAAAAAAAATCCCCAACAAAGTATGTAGAGTTTCTTTGTTAGTTTTGAAAAGAAAAGTCAAACCCACTAACTGAAATAAAATAAGCAAACTACTTTCAGATCCATCTACACTATTTAAGAAAAGAAAAGTTCCAAAGATGAAGAAAACCAACATAAATTTAGAAAGATTCCAATAATGTTTTAAAATCCAATAAGAAATGAGATTTATTGTTAGCGTAAAAAAAGGAAGAGCATAGGGTTCTAACCAAACAATGGGTGCTATCAATATTGAATAAAAAACAGGGAAAGCTCCTAATTTTTTGTCTTCTAAGTTTAAAAACATAGGAACTTTTAAATAAAAATATTGATAATCAGGATCATAAACCCGAAAGGGATAATACAAATCCTCGCTTAAAAAACGGTTTTGTATTAATGAATAGGATTGTAAAACCTTTACAAATGTGTCACCAATGAAAGCATAACTATCTGCAAGAACAATAAAAACGAAAATAATAATCAGAACGATCAAAAAGAATTCCGAATACTTTTTCTCCCACTGATAAATCTTCATTTTTTCAAATTTTCTTTCAGGGAAAAGACTTCAATAGGTTTTTAAGTGAATCATTCAAAGAAATCAAAGTAGGTTTTTGAGAATTCTTTATAATATCGTGATTGTAGTTTTTCTCGATAAACTTCACTCCACTTTTGATTTTGCTGTCTCAATTCATTCAAAATAGATAGTTCTATTATATCATCTTCTTTTTTGTGAGATAATTCCATCCAATATCGGAATTGAAAAGATACGTTACACAACTCAGGTTTGAATTCCATATGGAATTCGTAAGTATGTTCTTTGTTCGGTTGGAGTTTTTCAAAAACTAAAAAAAATAATACCTCTTCTTTGGGTTTGATTTCATAAGTTTTTTTTGCATAATGTTGCGCATAGTAATGCAACTTGGCTTTTCTTTCTTCCGGGTTCAAGGGGAAAAAATAAAAGTTTCTCCACCATTCACGTTTCCCATCAAAATAAATATAAACTGGCTTAGGAATAACGTACCAGAACACGGGATATGAATCCAACAAGAACGGATATTTCTTTATGATTTCTTCAACAGGGACAATCGTAGTTTTCTTTTGATCTACTGAAAGATAAATCCTATCACTCAGTAAATACAAAGTTTCATCTGTTTGATTGTTTAAATAGATTCTTATCCAAAAAAAATTTTCCTTCAGGAGTTTTGCTACTTCATTTTCTACAAAAACATTTTCAGCTCGATTTGGAACAAAAGGGTAAACTAAGGGTGTTTTTAAAATAACATGAAAATCAATACACTGATTTTTGTCTTTGTGAATAGAAAATCTTGCTGTCTTTATTTGCTGATGGCTTGTTTCTGAGGTTTCTTTTTTGGTGTTTACTTGTATGTAATAATTTCGAAATTTATAAGGAGAGATGCATGAAATCAAAATAAAAAGAGGGAAAAACCCTCTTAAAAAGAAAAGAAATCTTTTTATTACCAAGTTTATGCGTAGTCATATGTAGGGGCGTTCCAAACCCTAGTTCGTGTAAGATCAATAAAAATCAAATCATCTTCTGTTCTTAAATCACGATAACCTGCTAAATAGGTGACCAAATTTACACTTTCGGGCTTGCATTTAAGGGTCTTACATAATTGAGATAATTTCATTTTTCCACCAGCTTCTTTTACCATTTGGTATATTTCTTCTGCGTATTTTTGGATAACGGGTCCGATATAGATATTGGTTCTGATTACAGCTTTTTTTTCAATTTGGCGTATCCTTTCACGGGTAAGATCCAATTCTGAACCTACCGCTTCCAAAGTTTTTTTCTCTAAGGATCTACTCGTAATAATGTAATATTCTCTTTGTGTTAAAAATTCCTTCATTTTTGGAAGAAAATCATCCATCTTTAGGTCTAAATTACGATTTGGGTATTTATTCAGATATTGATTTTCGAACTCATCGATATCAATACCATGCTCTTTTAAAAGTTCTCTGAGTAAATTCTCGCTGATTTCTCCGTAGTTTTTGATGGCAAGTCTTCCTTCCCTTCCTAATTGGAGGAATTCCTTTAGATTTGAAACATGAGCATTTTGGAATGCTTTGTTTAACTTCACATCATCTGTTAAGTGTCCCATAGTATGTTTTTCCAAATCCAAAGGTTCGTTGGAAGCTTGGGGGATAATGCCAAATTTTTCTAGTTTTTTCAAAAAGGATTTGTAGATTGCATTGCCTGGCCAGTTGATAGCTCGGATTTCTTCTAATGTGAGGGTTTTTAAATCTTTTAATCGGGTTCTTCCTGTTTTGTGACAATACTCAATTAAAGCATGATATGAGCCACGAAACACCCTTTCTATTGGTGTTTCCCATTCAATTTCTTTTAGTTGGAGTGGTTCAACTCTTGTTGGGATTTCAGGGTTGTTGATTTTCTCTAAGATGATTTCCAATTTCTTTTGACCAATCCCACGTATGTTTTTAATACTATCAATGTGGTCTTTGAGTTCATCCACATAAATCAATCCTTTTCTACTAGCATACTCTCTGAGAAGTAAAAATTTTCTTTCTCCGAAAACGTCACTAATAAAGTATCTTTTCTCCTGTTTTTCTTGTTTATCATTTGATTCTAACTTATCTTTTGATTTCTTCAACATATTGCACCCCTCTTGTACTTAAACAAACAAATCACTGAAAACAAAAAAATGTTTTACTTTTGATCGTCAACAAAAAATTACTAATTTTTAATTTTTTAAGTTTGGATTTTTTAATTTTAGATTTTTTTGATTTTATTCTTGATAATCAGAAAAAACTAATATATAGAAATTTGTTTCTATACATTTTCCACCAAAATAAAACTTATATTATCAAAAGCTCCATTCAAAAAGGTTTTTCGAATCAAACACTCACCCACAAATTGGGGATTATCAAGTACGAAGCATTGTTCCATATCTTCGCCGGGTATTGCCTCCCACAATCCATCAGAACATATCAAAATCCTGCCCCCTCGAAAAAACGAAATAGGATATGACCTAAAAAATACTTTGGGAATTTTGCTTTCATTATCACCAGAAATCCAAGACGTAACAACGTGTTTTTCCGGATGATAACGTTCTTCTCCTTCTAAAAGAAAACCCCGATCTTTTAGTTCCTCAACAACAGAATGATCTTTCGAAATACGAGCTAACTTTTTTTCTTTGTTGTAAAGATAAACCCTACAATCTCCTACATTAAAAACTATGGCATATTCACTCATGAAAAAAATCCCCGCAATTACAGTTCCTAAGCCGAAAGCATTCGGATTTTTTTTTGCATACTCGTTGAGAACTTGCTTTGAATAAGAAAGCGAATTAAGCAAGTCATTTTGATTTTTGATTTTTGACTTTCTCAATGTATCTAAAACCAAGAAGCTTGCTATTTCTCCCTTTTCGTGTCCTCCCAACCCGTCAGCTACACAAAGTAGGATTTCGTTTTGATTGATTTCTGTTTCTTTTAGATTTTCAAAATTGACTTCGTGATATAGTCGATCTTGAATCAAAATAGAATCTTCGTTGTTTTTTCTCACTTTTCCTCTGTGGGTATAGTAGTAAATTTTCATATTTGTAATTTTTGATATCCTTTTGAGCAGTCATCAAGGAAAAAATAAGGATTTTCATCAATCCATATTATTAGATTTTTTATGTTAGGGAATTGCTTTATTGTGTGACAAATTTGTAGGATGCGATCTCGTTGAACATTTGAATTTGCTGATAAAAACGACAAAGAGAAAAAGAGATGAAACGTTTTTGTTTCTTCATCATAACTTATGTTTTTGATAGATATATTTGTATAGAAGGCATTTACCAAATTCGGTTCGCCTTCTTGAGGTCCTTTTTGAAGTATTTGTAATGCCACAGCTGGTGTGATCTTCCCTTTGATTTTTCTCGTGATTTCTTGGATTTCGGTCGTTTTATCATCACGAAAACGTAAATAATATAATTTCAAATTTGTGTTCTCTTTTTGATCTATTGGCAATGTCAAAAGTTCTTTGTTTTTTTGGTATAACTGCTCAAGTTGATTTGATGACATAAGACTTTTGATTTTTGATATGGTTTTTAGTATTTCTTCTGTGGGAATGTTTTGTTCAATCATAGTTTTGACTTTGTTGATATATTCTTCTTTTTGAACTTGGTTTAAGGCTTCTTTTGATGATTCTACTAACTCCTTTACTGATACCTTTTTTACGTTGTTTTTGATGAACTCTTGCTGTTTTTTTGCTTGTATATCGAGAAAAATCAGAAGCACAGCTGTTGTAAGTAAAATTAAGATGGTTTTATCTTCTTGATTCATTGATAGAAATATCGGAACTTGTTGAATAAATATTTTTCAACAAGTGAAGATGGAAATTGAGAATTTTAATCAAGAAATTCACAAAAATTACGATCCACTCTTATTTCGAACTAAAAAAAAACCGAAGCTAAATTCAAACGAAGCAAGGAAGCAAAAGTAAGTTTCAAGGAGGAAACTGATGATTGTAAATCATAACTTATCAGCCATTAACTCCCACAGGGTGTTGAAATTCCAACAATTCGCAGTTGATAAAAACATGGAGAAGTTATCCTCTGGTTTGAGGATTAACCGAGCGGGTGATGATGCCTCAGGCTTAGCAGTTTCCGAGAAAATGAGAGCTCAAATCAATGGACTAAGACAAGCTGAACGGAATGCCGAAGATGGTATGAGTTTCATCCAAACAGCAGAAGGATATTTACAAGAGCTCAATGATATAGTTCAAAGGATTCGTGTTCTTGCAGTCCAATCAGCAAACGGTATCTATACATTAGAAGATCGACAAATGATTCAAGTGGAAGTATCTCAGTTAATTGATGAAGTCGATCGAATTGCCTCTCAGGCAGAATTCAATAAAATGAATTTGTTCTTAGGGGATTTTGCAAGAGGATCAAGAGTGTCTTCTATGTGGTTCCACATAGGACCTAATCAACACCATCGAGAAAGGATCTATATCCAAACCATGACTGCTCGAGCATTGAATCTAAGAAAATATGACGGTTCTCTTTTGACCTTATCGACAGCTGATTTCGCTAACGATGCAATTGCCGTTTTAGATGCTGCCTTGTATCGAATTAACAAACAAAGAGCTGATTTGGGTGCTTATTATAATCGACTAGAACACGCCGCGAAAGGTTTGATGATTGCCTATGAAAACACACAAGCATCAGAATCTCGTATCAGAGACGTAGATATGGCAGAAGAATCGGTTGCATTTGTGAAAAACCAAATCTTAGTCCAAAGTGGAACAGCTATGTTAGCTCAAGCCAACATACGACCACAATCCGTATTACAACTATTAAGATAATCTTAACTTCTATTGACCCACGTAGGTGGGTCCGATTCTTGTTTCTATGCCAAAAGCAAAGAAAACCCAAAAAAACCAAGAGGAATTCAGCTTTCCAGAAAAAAAAGAAACACTGAGTGAGCCTTCATCTCTTCAAGATCAAAAAGATCAAATCAAAATTCATGAGCTTCATTTGCCCATCACAGAGAAAAAAAATTTAATCATCTACACGTGGAACGTCAATGGGCTTCGTGCCATTTCGAATAAAACGTTTTTTTCATGGCTCGAAGAAAAAGACCCCGACATCGTCTGTTTGCAAGAAACCAAATCCCATTTTTCTCAAATCCTACAACATCCGACAGCAAAAAAGATATTCGATTATCCATATCATTCTTATTGGATGAGTGCGAAAAAAATGGGATACTCTGGTGTAGCCACTTTAACAAAAATCAAACCTTTAAAAGTTCAATTTGGATTTGAGGAAGATCATCCCGAAAAAAAATTCAACGAGGAAGGAAGAGTCGTAATCACTGAATTTCAAGACTTTATTTTGTGGAATGTTTACTTTCCCAATGGGCAAAGAGGACCCGAAAGAGTTCAATACAAATTGAATTTTTATGAATATTGCCTTCACATTTGGGAAAGACAACGAAAAGAAAAGTATTTAATCATCACAGGGGATTTTAATACTGCCCACAAAGAGATTGATTTAGCTAGACCTAAAGAAAATGAAAATGTCTCGGGCTTCTTGCCAGAAGAAAGAGCTTTTTTAGACAAATTAATATCTATGGGTTATGTTGACGTTTTTCGAAAATTTGATCCATCTCCAGGAAGATACACCTATTGGGATCCCATTACAAGAGCAAGAGAAAGAAATATTGGTTGGAGGATTGACTACTTTTTCGCAACCGAAGAAAGTTTATCGATGATAAAAAACTGTTGGATTGAATCGGAAATTCTTGGAAGTGATCATTGCCCAGTAGGATTAGAAATCCAACTTTAATTCTTTTGATTTTTGTTTTGGATGAAAGATATCATCTCTTCTTTGGTTTTTGAATTTCGAAATTGTTCAAAGTCTTTATCATTCCATGCTTTTAGATTTTTTTTTATGGCTATTTCTGTGTTTGCACCAATGAAAAGAAGATATAGACTTTTCTCTGGCACTCTATCATTTTTTGTAATAAGGTCCACATAACGAAGTTGAGGATAGTAATTTTTTATAAATAGTGTGATTTCTTTGAATTTTTCAAAAGGGAAGTTCTCGCCAACTTGTATTACTGAAAAAGAATTCTCTGTATAAGGTTCTGGTGGGAAAGAAAATTCGGATTTGAGGTTTAATTCTTCCAATAGCACAGTAACACTCACAGCATCATCATGATAAGTTAGGACCACATAGGGATGATATTCTTTTTGCCTGTGCCAGAAATCTTTGAAGGGATTTGTTTTACAACTCATGAAAAAGAATGCCAAAAAAACCATAATTTTGTATTTCATAATTACAAATCAGAAAATCAAAGTTTTTCGAAAATCCTTTTTTGAAATAAAGAAATTTTGTTTTCTTTGAATGTTCATTGATTTCTTTCTATTATATGTATACATTAGAAATCCAACCTCAAACTAAGATGTCAGAAATTCTTCAAAATTATCCTTCAGCGAGAAGAGTTCTTTTCCAAAAATATCATATTGGCGGTTGTAATAGCTGTGGTTATTCCTTGAACGATACGATTGAAAAAGTCTTCATCAAACATAACAAACTTCCTTATTTACAAGAAGCAATCCAATTGATTTATGATAGTGTCAAATTAGAGCGAAGTTTTCAAATCGCACCAAAAGAACTATCCCATCTTTTAGAAGAGGAAAAAGATTGGATTCTTTTAGATGTCAGAGATGCTATGGAAAGAGAAATAGCAAATATCTCAGGTTCGTTATGGCTAACACAAGAACTTGCATGGGAAATCCTACAAAAATGGAACAAGCAAACCAAAATGGTTTTCTTTTGCCATACGGGAATTAGGTCTTTAGAAGCTACTTATTTTTTTTATTTTAAAGGATTTCCTAATGTAAAAAATTTAGATGGTGGTATCAAAAGATGGGCGGAAGAAGTTGATCCTTCTATCCCTATTTATTAAATCACAACTTGGTGAACTTTTTAAAGATCAAATCCTGAAAAGAAAAATAGGTCGGAATTAAACGTTCTTTATAGAAATACTTTCCTTCTTTTAGTGAGATTTCATTTGCGATTTCCATCATTACATATTTACCCAATCTTCCATATAGGTTGTCCTTCCAGTGATGATACAAAAGCCCACTTGTTTCTACATAAGCAAGTTTCGTTTCATCAAAAGGGATGGATAAACTACCCGCAAAATATAATTTTTGATCTTCGATTTTTCTGAAAACAATCGGTGTATCCGGGCATGCAATGAAATTAGCTTCTTTTCCACAAGGTGATAAGTAAGGATAATTCTCAAACATTTGAGTTTGATTGTATTGAATTTGCTTAAAGAAAAAATCTAAGAATTTTTCATCTGTTAGTAAAGTATTGTCATGATATAGATTCCCATCAAAATCTACGTAATAAAAATAATATCGTTCAAACTTCATTTAAGAATCCGATTTTTTCTTATAAAATCGTTTAACGAACTCACGACGTTCTTTATTCCACATCCCAAAAAGATTAAAATAAAATATATAGAATATTGCATAAAGCCCATCTTTAAAACCAATTTTTTTTCCTTCTTCATATGTTCGTCCATAATAAGAAATGGGAACTTCATAAACTCGAACAGGCATTTTACCTATAGTTGCTGTAATTTCTACCTCCATGCCGAAGCCTTTACTTGTTAGAGGCATATCTTTGAAGTATTCTTTTCGAAAAGCTTTGTAGCAAGTTTCGATATCAGTCATATTAAGATTTGTGAATAGGTTAGATAAATGAGTCAAAAATTTGTTCGCAATGTAATGATAGTAGTATAATACCCTCGCTGCTTTTTTGACCAAAAATCTACTTCCATATACTACATCTGCTACTCCTTTTTGGATGGGTTCTATCACACTTTCGATCTCATCTGGATCATATTCTAAATCTGCATCCTGAATGATGATAATATCGCCTGTTGCCAAAGCCTTCGCTTTTCGAATGGAAGCTGTTTTACCAGAATTCTTTTCGTTTTTTTGATAAATGATTTTATCTTGATGTTTTTGTAAAAAACCCAATATGACTTCTTCTGTATTGTCATTTGAACAATCATTCACAACAATAATTTCTTTCACGAATGGTAGTTTGAGTAGTTTTTGTAATACAATGCCTATTGTTTTTTCTTCGTTATATACTGGAACCAAAACGCTTACAGAAAAAGGGTATTTCTGATCATTCATACTTATTAAACACAAATTTGTCAAAACCCAAGAAGTTAAATATCACAATAATTGCAATACTTAAAACCGTAGATACCATAAACGGAAATCCTATACTATCAAACAAATAAAATGAAACTGCACGTATTAAAATCGAAACTGCCATTATGGTATGATACTTAAAGATTTTGTGAATAAATTTCCCGGTGTTTCCCTTCCACGTTAAGTTATTATGTATGATAAAAGAAATAAAAACCATCAATTCTGTTGTAATTAAGTTAGCTATATTATTCTGTATTCTTTCATTTTGAGAAAAAGGGATTTTGTAAATCAAATATGCTAATATAAGGTTAATAAGAAAAATCAAGGAACCATTTATTAAATACAATATTTTTTTATTTTTAAAGTATTTCTCCAAAAGAGAATGAAACCTACTCTTCAAAGATGCCATTGTTTCGATTTTTTTAAAAATCTCTCAACTTCAATAGATTTTCTAAACTCTAAACTAAAGAAGAATTGCTTTTTTTAAAAATGATGAGTATGAGTAAAAGAAAATAGGGTTTTACAATCACAAAAAGAGACTTCGGTTTTTTTGTAATCAAAATAATAAGCATTTTGAATTTCATTATTTGTAATCCCTAACTGGATAAAATAAAAGAAAACCAACCATGTTGCAGCAACTGACAAATCTCGTGTAGAAGATCGAAATGAAGATTTTATTTTTGATATATTATTCAACATCAACAAATGCTCAGGAGTAAAAGGGGTTAATATATTTGTATCAACTAAAAAATTTATAAGGTTTGTATTTTCTTTATATAGTTTTCTATAGTCATTGGTTTTTTGATATGTACTAGCATAATAGAAAGCACTTGCTAAGAAAATCGAACTAATGGCAATTCCCTTACCACTTTTTCCTAAATCCATTAAACCCCATCCAGGAAAGACAATGGACTTAAAATAGATCCCAGTAGTATCTTTTGTTTTTTCTGGAAGAGCGATTTGCTGAGTTATTGTAGGTATCCCTTCGACTTTAACAATTTCCGATTCTACTTCAACTTTTGGTGGTTCTTCTGGTTTTATTGGAATTTCTGGAGGTTTGGGCTTTTCTTTTGGCTCTTCTTTTTTTGGTGGCTGTTTTTCGTAAATGATTCGATCAATATCCTGTTTTTCTATAATTCTTGTGGTACCATCAGGGAATTGTAATTGAATTTTATCTTTTGTTTGTCGAATAACTTTTCCTTCCAAAATAGTTCCATCTTTAAAAATAACTTTTTCAGCAATGATCGATTGAAAACTTAATGCAAAGAAAACGATAAAAATTAAAACTCCTCTTAAAGAAAACATAGGTTTCAATACAAAAAATTAATTTTAATTTTTTTGGCAAGTTGGAAAATGAAATTTACTTCATTCGTAAAAGTAAAGCTTCTATTCCCCACTTTTTTTCAAATTCAAAAATGTGCATTTGGTCGTTCTTAGGCGGAATGAAGGACATAGCTCTTTCTGTAAATGCAACTATACTTAAGCTTGGATTTACTCCTAAGTTAGCAGGAATCATCGATCCATCACAAACATAAAAATTTTGATAATGAAATAAACGATTTTTTTCGTCAATCACTCCATCATCAGGCGTTCTTCCAATGCATGCTCCTCCTAAAATATGAGCTGTCATGGGGATATCGAATAAAACTTCATTGATGGAGCTTCTTGGAATTCCATTGATATGCTTAGAAAGCTTTCTTGCAAATTCATTTGCTATAGGGATATACGTGGGCGGAGGCTCTCCTTCATCCAATTCTGATGTAAGGATTTTTTTGAAAGGAAAATAGAATTCCCTTTTATGGACGATCTTTAAATAATTATCTAAAGTCTGCATTACTAACAGAATGATAGAGCGTTGAGCAAAACCAAAAGGAAGAAGTAGTCGCACTGAACGAATGGGATGTCGTAAAAAAGCCATTAAAAATCGAAGTTGTCTGGGGATTTTTCCACCTCCATCAATCAATGCGGGTGCTCCCATGATGTTCATTACATCAGAATTTTTCCCGTATCTAACAATTTCAATATGAGTATTCTTATCCGGAAAGACACTTGATGAAATCGCTACCCCCTCCGAAAAATCCACGTCTTTTCGTTTCGAAGTCACACCGATGATGGATTCAGAATTCGTTCGAACGTAATACCCTAATTTTTCTGAGATGTTTGGCATGATTTTTTTTTGTTTCATAGTAAACAATAGTTTCAGTGTGCCTAAAACACCAGCGGATAGAACTACCCCTTTTGTTCGAAAAACCCTTTTGGGGTACCCAAAAAGATTTGTAGTGGTAATGGTTCGAATTTCGTATCCCTCCGATCCATCCGGACTCAAGGGATATATGCCGACCACTTTGGTCTCTGGGATAACTTTTGCCCCTAATTTTTCAGCAAAATATAAGTAATTTTTATCCAAAGAATTTTTAGCATTATGACGACAACCTACCATACAATTTCCACAAAAGATACATCCATTTCTCTTTGGACCCTCTCCTTCAAAGTATGGATCTTGGGGATCATCAACCTTCCCGAAGTAAACTCCCACAGGTGTAGGACGAAAAGTCTGTCCGAAACCCATTTCTTCGGCTGTTTTTTTTAAAATTTCATCTCCACGAAAGGTTTTAGGAGTTTCAACTACTCCCAGCATTTTTTTTGCAATCTCATAGTAAGGCAAGAGCTCTTCATAACCACCCAAAACTTTCACTTTGGGATGTTCAAAGAATTCTTCCAGTGGGACGTAAAGAGTATTAGCATAAACTAAACTTCCGCCACCAACTCCAGCACCCGAAAGTATCAATGTATGTCTCAAGATATTGATTCTTTGGATACCATAGAAAAAGATTGTTGGAAACCAGAAATACTTTCGTAAGTTCCAGTTAGTTTTTGGAAAATCCTGATTTCGAAATCGTTTTCCTGCTTCGATCACAGCCACCTTATAGCCTTTTTGAGTCAACCTCATGGCAGAAACACTTCCACCAAAACCGGAACCAATCACAATAAAATCATAATCATAATGACTCATACAATAGCCCCTAATTACATATTGACAGAAAAATCAATTTAGGCGATGAAAATTATTAGGTATGTAGTCAAAAACTCGAGAAGCTCAGGTTCTTTGATAAATTCGTTTTATATATTTCCACCAAGTAAAACTCAAAACATAAGAAAACAAATATGTTCCAATGGTGATAAGAATGAAAGCAATGATAATATTTTCAGGTGTATCATTCAAGGTGAAGGCTGGGACATAAGCAAAAAGAAATGGAGCTACATAAAGATACTTGGCAAAAATAAAACTAGCAAATGCTGTCTTCCACATATTCGCACCTGCAATGGTGGCACCTGTAAAAGCAGCGATGCATACGGGTGGAGTTATGTTTGAGTCTTGAGATAACCAATAAACAATCATGTGAGCGGCAATGGGGTCAATCCCCAACTTTGTCAATGCAGGAACGGCTACAACAGCTGTGATCAAATAGGCAGCTGTAACTGGAACCCCCATTCCTAAAATCAATGATGCAATACCGATATAAAGAATGGTCAAAAAGATATTCCCTCCAGCAAGTTGAATCACAATATCTGCAAAACTCACGATAATCCCACTATATGTCAAAACTGCAATGATAATTCCAATGATTCCTACGGTAGCACCAATAGTTAAGCTATTTTCTACACCTACACGAACTGCTTCTAAAAATTTATTATGATCAATTCGGGTTTTTTTTTTGAACCAACTTATAATAATCGTTGTAAGTATACCTAACACTGCTGAATAACTCGCAGAAAAACCATATAAAAGTGCTCCCGTTATTACAATGATAGGTAAACTATAGTACCATTCACTTTTTAAAAGGGTTTTTACATCTACATCTGATTTTTCACCAACAATTTTATTGTCTTTAGCATAGTAATGAACAAGAACAAAAACACTCAAAAAATACATCAAAGCAGGAAACAAAGAAATCAACATGATTTTGTTATAGGGAACACCTGTTAACTCCGACATGATAAAACCACCAGCTCCCATAATAGGAGGCATAAACATACCCCCTATTGAGGCGGCTGGTTCAATCGCTCCTGCTATGTGAGGTTTGAATCCTGCTTTTTTCATCAAAGGAATTGTAAACATACCTGTAGAAACAGTGTTGGCGATTGCACTTCCAGATATGGAACCAAATAAGGCACTTGCAATCACAGCAACTTTACCAGGACCACCTATTTTATGACCGACTAATGCTATGGGAAGATCAATAAAAAACTTCTGTGAACCAGAACGTTCCAAAAATGCACCAAAAATCACAAATAAAAGCACATAAGAAGCAATCACATCCGCCATTACACCAAAAATCCCATCACTTTTGAAAAAAATGGTCGTTGCCAGTCCTAAAAGCGTATCCCCTGGATGAGCAATAATGTCGGGTAAGTATTTTCCATATACTCCATATAGAATCATCACAATACCAATGATTACAAATACAATCCCCACTACCCTTCGAGCTATTTCTATTCCGATTATAACTCCAATCAATGCTACAATTTGATCTTGTAGGGTTTCAGCTCCAGCTCGATATGTAATAGCAGTAAAATTCAAAATCCAATAACCTACTACATAAAAAGAAACAATAATAAGAAAATAATCTACAATCCTTAAAATGGGATTCTTCGATTTATATAGAAACAAAATCAGAACATAAGCAGCGAGAACATAAACTCCACGATGATATTGCACAGGGAAAGGCTGTATGATTGCTGAATATATATAAAAAAAAACAAGAAAAAGGGAAAAAAGATTAAAAACAAACTTTTCGAATTTATTAAGTTTTTCGAACATATTATTTTAATACTTTCATTTCCTTCCAGAATTTTTCAGCTCCTGGATGAAGTGGCGTCACAATTCCCTTTAGTCCATGCTCGATTTTCATTTCTTGAGCTGCTTTGTGAACACTCACCATATATTCCAAACCTTCTTTACTATAGAGAACCTTCAGTAGGTTATAAACAACTTCTGTAGGAACATTCTTATGAGCAAAGAAAATCACGGCGTCACTATAAGTCGCTACCTCTTGAGTTTGTCCGCTATAGGTATTTGCTGGTAAGACTTCTTTAGTCAGATAAGGATATTTTTTAAACATTCCTGCTTTTTCTGCTTCAGTGTACACATCCACTAACTGAATTTTATTTTGTAAGGCAGCTTCAGTGATAGCTGCATTTGGATATCCAGCAAATACCCAAAACGCATCTAATTGTCTATTTTTAAATGCTTCTGCAGCCTCACGATAACCCAAAAATTCTTTGTTGATTTTTTCCCAAATACCAATTTCTTTGAAAAATATTTCTGCTGCAGCTGCTGCACCAGAACCAGGATTTCCAACAGCGACTCGCTTTCCTTCTAATTGCTTAACGGAAGTGATTCTATCTTCAGCACGCACGACGAGCTGAGCAACAGCACTATAAAAGAAATTAATGGCAAAAATATTTTCGTATTTTTTACTATCACCTATAAGCTGCCCCATCCTCGCAGAGTAAACATCCCCTGAGTTTGCGATACCAAAATCTGCTTTTTCAGCATTCACTAAACGAATATTTTCAATTGCACCACCCGAGGCACTAGCTAAAAGATTGATGTTTGCTTTCTTAGCTAAGGTAGAAACTCCACTGGCAAAATATTGATACACACCACCTGATGGACCACCCGAAAATCGATATGTCCTAGCTGAAATAGAAAAAAGCTCACTGATCCCTAAAATCGAAATGATTAAAAGTAAAATTTGTAAGTTTTGCATTTTATAACCTCCATTTCTTTTTTTTTTGAATTTTACTAATTTTTACTACTGTTAATTTCTTCAAGAAAATTATCACTTCTTATTTATCTTTTTTTATTTTTTCTTGCTCCAATGCTTTTTGTAAGTATTCGATTGCTTGTTCTTTTTTTCCTGAAAATAATGAGAGTAAGCTAATGTCCAAATATGTCTTCCTTTCTGGGTTGGTTTCTTCGTTGGCTTCTTCTAAGGATGCTAGTTTTTCTTGAAGTTTTTTTTGAGTTTCTGAAAGAAATTCCTGGAATTCGTGTTCTCTTCTCTCTTGAACCTGATGGATATAGTTTTCAAAAGATTTATATCTTTCATCTGTTTCCACTAACGTTTTAATTTCTGAAAATGCTTCTTCTGTTTTTTTTAACTGGATCAACAATTGAACCCTTGTATTTTTTATAAAGCGATCATTTGGATAGAGATTTAAATACTTTTCACATTCCCCCAATGCTTGATCATAAAGTTTTTGTTTGATGAGAGAAAAAATGATACCCTGTAAAGCTAAATGATAGTTGGGTTTTATTGATAAGACCCTTTGGAAATAACGAAAAGCCTCTTGATGGTTTTCCATGACTTCATAAATATAACCCAGAAGAATGTAGGCTTGAAGAAAATCCGGTTTCTTAAGTATGGCTTTTTTTAAGTTCAAAATGCTTTTGGGATAATTCTTCAAATGAAAATATTCAACGGCTAAGTTGTAATAAGCAATGGTATCATCAGGATTGTAGTCAACATACTTTTCATAAAAAGATACAGAATTCTCGTGATTAGGAATCAACGATTCCAAATATCCCAGTTGAAAAAGAAAAGCTGGTTTTCTCGTAATTTCATACAATTGTTTGTAATAATAGATTGCTTTGGGTATGTTCTTTGTTTTTTCTGCTTCTTTAGCTAAATTTTGTAGTTCTATCAGAGTTTTCATAAAGTCTCAAAATCCATGCTCATATCTAAAAACTGCACATTGTGGGTTAGATATCCCATACTTACTCCTATGTTTTCCAAATCCTTCAACAAGTAAAATTTGTCAGGACGCCACCCTCCTGAGATTTCAATTTTTGGCTTAGATAAACTGTGATTATTACAATAATCTTCAATCAATTCGACGGCTTTCTTGATTTCTTCGATAGAAAAGTTATCTAACATGATTATATCAGGTTCTATGCTTAAAACTTCTTCAATCATACGAAAATCCTGAACCTCGATTTCAATGGGTTTTGTTGGGTGTTTCGACTTGATTTGCCTTACTGCTTCTTTGAGAGATAATCCTATTGAAAGATGATTTTCTTTGATCATTGCCATATCTGAAAGATGTATTCTATGGTTACTTCCACCTCCACAATAGACAGCATATTTGGATAAAATACGAAAACCTGGAATGGTTTTTCTTGTATCTAAAATAAAAATACTCTTATTTATACCTTGTATTGCTTGGATGACTTTATGAGTTTGAGTGCTAATCCCACTAAGAAGCTGGATAAAATTCAAAAGCACCCTCTCAATTCTCAATAAACCAGCAGTCTCTCCTTTGAGTTTTAATAATTCTTGGTTTTCTAAAAATTCATCCCCATCTTGCAATGAATTCAAAATCTTGATGTTATAGTTTGCAATTTCATTAAAAATTTCAATCAATAGACCTGAAATCCTATTACCACAAAATATTCCTTTTGACTTGGAAATGACTTTCGCAAAACTAAAGTGATTTCTATCGAAAAGAGTTTCTGAAGTTATATCACCATCTGGTGCATCTTCGTAAATGGCTACTTTTATGAGGTCTTCTACATCAGCTCTTTTTATGTCAACGACGGGACTTGTAAAGTGATGTTGCATCAATGATTTTGATAGTATTTTTTATATTTCTCTGGCATGGGTTCTAAAACAGCCCTTAATTTTGTTCTTTTCCCATTCATCTTTTCTACTTCGATGATTACTTCAGTTCCAGGTTTTCTTGAAAATATATTTTCTTTCAATGTGTAAGAACCAAAGATAGGATATCCGTTAGCTGATAAGATGATATCACCTATCTCCAAACCTGCTTTTGAAGCTGGGCTATCAGGAAAAACCTCAACTACTTGAACTCCATAGACATATTCTGTATATAAAATTCCCAAATAAGCTTGCTCATTTTCTTCTTTTTTTTTGTTATCAAGAATAACTGGTGCTTCTTCTTTCGTATTTTCTTTTAGTTTCTCTCCTGTTTTGCAAGCTGATAAAAACAAGAACAACAAATAAACGACAACGAAATATCGCATCATAAAACAATCATAAACAGATTTTAAAAAAAGCAACAAGAATAGAATCGATCCCAAACAGGAAAAGCTTATATATTTTTACAACGTAATTACTTTCCTGTTTTCTTTGATGCTTTCTTTGCTGTTTTTTTCTCAGCTTTCTTTGTTTCCTTTTTTGTTGATTTTTTTTCTGCTTTATTGTTTGATTTCTTTGCTGTTGCCATAATCCTATCCTATCATATAAAATTATTACGTTTCATGTCTTTTTAATCATATTTAAGTATCGTATCACTATAATAAAAAAAATAAATAAAGAATGTAAAATTTTTATACAATTTCTTTAAATTTACTTCATAGTTTTTTTAAGTCAATTTTTTTTGAGTTTTTATGAACATTTTTTATATACTTTTTTTAATTTAATTTTTTAATATTTCGATACTGCCATTTCTTATCAATTTTTATCAACCTTTATCAATTCTTATCAAGGTTAGCTAATCAAAAATCCACTTGTAAAAGAAGTCCTAATGAGAATTTCGTTATCTCGATGAAGCCAATAATTCTTTTGCTATTTTTGTTTTTAATCAGCTGTCGTGAACCTTGGAACAACCCTTATAGTGATTTTGATAAAAACAAAAAAGTATTACTTTCTGCATTAGCGGATGAACCTAGAACCTTAGATCCCATTAAAGCAACTGATGTTATTTCCATCACTATTCTTTCCAACATCACAGCTACTCCATATCAGTATGATTACAAAGCCAGACCCTTGAAAATGATTCCTCTCTTAGCAAAAGATTATCCAGAAACAGGATACAAATCCCATAAAAATCAGCTTGTTTATTATTTTCGTTTCGAACTCAAAGAAGCCTATTATTATCCTGAAGAATGTCTTGGCAAAAAGAAACGTCCTATCTTAGCAGAAGATTTCATTCTGATGTTGAAGCGAACCGCCAATCGTAAAATCAATCCCTTTGCATTCCCACTTTTGGATAATATCATTGGTTTTATGGAATATTCACAATATTTAGAAACCTTCCCCCAAAAAGAAACAATGGAAATGTATGAACGAGAAATCGAAGGAGTAAGAAAATACAATCAAAACGGAATCGAGATTCTTTTAAAAAAACCTGATCCAAGGATTCCATATTTCTTTGCTATGACGGCTTCCTCCCCTTTGCCAAAAGAATGTTTGGAATACTCACTACGAAATCCAGAATATTTACTGGACCATCATCCTATCAGCTCTGGAGCTTTTTATCTACACGAATGGAAACGAAATCAACGTATGATTTTACGAAAAAACCCTAACTATTATGAAACTAGTGAATATTTTCAAGAATCTTTACCTCGCATCGAAGAAGTGTATTTTCATATCATTCGTTCCGGTCCTACGATTTGGACCTTGTTTCGTCAAGGCTATATCGACCGGATTGGACTCAATCAAGACACTATGCAGCAAGTTCTGGATGGAACGGTTCTCTCAGAAAAATACCGAAAGATGGGAATACTTCTCACTCAGGCAAAAGAACCTGTCACTTATGGTTGGGTTTTCAACTTGCGAGATCCTATCTTCAAAAACAATCCTCATCTTCGAAGAGCGATTGCTTGTGCCATAGACGTAGAAGAATTGATTTTTCGTTTTTTTCGCAATCGAGCCATACCTGCGAATGGACTCATACCACCCGAAATGGAAGGACACTTAGAAGATGACCCTCTCATAAAAAAATACCCCATAAGGAACTGCCAACACCTTGTTCCAGAGTTGCTCACAAAAGCAGGATATCCACCAGGACACCCTCAAGGTAGAGACAAAAATCAAAAACCTCTGGAACTTCGGCTAACAGCAGTGGCAGGCGGTGCAGGAACAGCCGTTTATCGTTTCTACACAGAATCCCTGGCAAAATACGGAATCGAACTCAAAGTGGATTTATACGATGCTCCGACCTTTTTCGAAAAACGCCATAAGGGTGAGTTTCAAATTGCTGGTTGGGGATGGGGAGCTGATTATCCCGATCCACAAAACTTCTTTCAATTGTTTTATAGTAAAAACATAGAAACTGGGTATAACGAAGCTGGCTACATCAACCCAGAATTTGATCGACTCTACGAACAACTATTAGAAACCACACAACCTGAGATTCGAAAGAACTTGGTTTATCGTATGAACGAGATACTACTACGTGATCTACCCGTAGCTTTTACATTCCATCCTGTTACGTTTTCTATCCAATGGCCATGGCTTGAGCCTATCATCCCACATCCATTAGATCTAAATCAACTCAAATACCGAAGTGTGAACCCAGAATTTCGTTTTCAAAAATGGTTAGAAATAAATTCTTTGTTTTAGGGAGATTCTATGTGGAAGTACATCCTTCGAAGGATTCTTTACACTATTCCTATTGCAATAGGAGTCTATACAATCACCTTTTTGCTTTTTCATCTTCGGGACCCCATTGCCATAGCGAAGGTGCATTTACCTCAAGCTCCTTTGCCCGTTTTACAAGATTGGGTTCGTGCCAACAACTATCATTTGCCACTATTTTTGAATCTGCCACATCATGCTGAAGAAGTTCGTCCTGATGGAAGGGTTCATCCCGAATTTAAAGAAAAAAGCATTTTTTATTCTCGTTATTTTCTAGGCTTAAAGGATCTCATTACCTTCAATTTTGGCAAAGACAAAAACAATCGGGATATTTTAGAACAAATGAAGGAAAGAGCAATTCCCTCTTTGAGTGTGATGTTCCCTGCTTTTGTGATTTCTATCTTTATAAGTTTGTTTTTTTCTTTGTTGTCGGTTTATAGTCCCCTTTGGGTAGATAGGACCATCAGTTTTTTTGCCGTAGTTTCGATGAGTATTGCTATTCCTGTGTATTTATTATTAGCAGGATGGATTTTTGGAAGCTTTCTAAAGATAGTGCCTATTTATGGTGATCCTTTACCAGCCATCATCGTAGCTGTGATTGCGGGTTTAGGAGGACAGATACGTTTCTATCGCACCGTGCTTATGGATCAAAAATACCAACTTTTCGTGAGGGCTTCTCGTCTTCGGGGAGCTACAACATGGTATGTTTTGATTTTTCACGTGCTACGAAATGCCTCAATCCCTATCTTGACCACAGTGATGATGAGTCTTCCTTTTTTGATTACTGGTTCCTTATTATTAGAACAATTTTTTGGAATTCCTGGCATGGGGGACATGATGTATTCTGCCATTATTTCTCAAGACTTTCCTGTCATTCGAGCCTTAGTCTATTTGGGAGCTTTTTTGTATATGTTAGGAAACGTTCTAACGGATATTTCTTATGCTTTTGTGGATCCTCGAATACGTCTGGAGTAAGTCATGAATCAAACCCAACAAAGACTCAAAAAAATCAGCTACATCATCGTTAGTATTTACTTCGTGATTGGGCTTTTGGATTTGATTTCCTTTCGAGACTCAATGGGGGCAAAGTTTTCTTTATTGGACGCTTTGTTTGTGAAAGTTCTCAATGTTCAAAAAGAAAGAACCTACACCGAGCCCTTTGGTTTATATCGAGAATCGAAGCACTTTGAAAAACCCAAAGGACTTCACATCTTAGGAACCGACATCAACGGAAACGATGTCCTATTACAAACCCTCAAAGGAGCAAAAACGGCATTACTTTTGGCAATTGGAGTCAATTTGATTGCCATTCCCATCGGGATAGTTTTAGGTGTGATTGCTGGCTATTTCGGTGGTTGGATTGATGATATCATTCAGTGGTTTTATACTACAGTAGCTTCGATTCCTTGGCTATTGTTCGTGATTACTTTTTTGATGATTTTCGGTAGAGGCATGATTTGGATCATCATAGCGATTGGTCTTACCAGTTGGGTGGAATTGGCACGCATTGCTCGAGGAGAAACCCTAAAGCTCCGAGAAATGAATTTTATTAAATCCTCACTCATTGTGGGAAAATCCCATTTTCGTATCCTTTGGGAAGAAATCCTACCCAATCTGAGTTCCATTGTCAAAATCACCTTTGCGCTTTCATCTTCACACATCATCGTTGCCGAAACCGTCCTGACGTTTATTGGAATTGGCATAGAACCCGGAAGTTCTTCTTGGGGGATCATGATTGCAGAAGCCCCAAGGGAACTATTAAGAGATCCTCCTATTTGGTGGAACTTTTTTAGCGCCTCTTTTCTGGGAATACTTCCTTTGATTTTAGCTTTAAACATTCTTGCAGAGGAAAGGTAATCATTCTTCTAACAATTTTGTGATGCGTTCCAGTTGGTGTTGAAAAAAGGTTCTGCTGTATTCATGAAAAAATTCAGGTTCCTCTTCAGAAAGAATTTTTTGTAAAGTTGCTTGCGCTCTTTTTAGTGAGCCTGAGATTTCATAGAGTTGAAACTTGAGATACCAAAGCTGCAGTTTTTGTTTTTTGGGTAGTTCATTTTCAGAAATTGACTCGGCTACTTGTAGAGCTTGAGGGTATTTTTTTTCCCGAAACAAATAATGTGCTTTGTAAAACTGAATGAAAACATTAGATAGAAACTTCTTTTCTGCTTGATGAAGATACAATTGTGACTTTTGGAATTGCTGTCTTTGATAGAAAAAATCTATCAAACCTATCCAATATTCTATTTGATCCGGATGTAATGCAATGGCTTTTCGAAAATGTGATTCTCCCAAAAGATCCTGGCGTAGCTCAAAATAGTTCTTCCCCAAGTAGTAATGAGCTCTTGGATAGTTCGGAAAAAAATATAAAATTTTTTGAAAATAAAAAACACTCTTTTGATAGTCTTTTTTTAAATAATAGAGTCGACCTAAGTTATACAAGGTTGCAAAGAAAAGGGGATCCCATTGATACAATTCCTCTAAAGCTTGGATGGAAACCTCGATTCGATTTGTCTTCAAAAAATACGAAATGACTTCATTATGATATTCTCCTATATCTGTAAAATCACGTCCTAAAAATTTCATCAAAAATGGCTTTTGTTTTTGAAATTGCTGGGTAGAAACGGGATTTTTTCTACAAAAGACAAAGTCTGATGGATCCAGCTCAAAAAGAAAAGGTGTTTTCGGGAATGTTTCTAAATATTCCTGCTCAGAAACTAAAACCTTAGGAAACTGCAAATAATCAAAAGAAATAAAATCCTTAGTCTGTGGGAATAAAACTTCATTTAACAAAATAAAAAAAACAAAAACTATTTCATAAATGGATTTCACTTTCACAAATAGATAAAAATAATGGACTCAAAAAATAAGCAAGCCACTAACTCCAAGGAGAGTAAAGAATGAAAAGTTATGATCTTGTGGTGATTGGTTCAGGTCCTGGGGGATATGTTGCGGCAATAAGAGGAAGCCAATTAGGACTCAAAACTGCTATTATCGAAAAATCAGAACTTGGCGGTGTGTGTTTGAATTGGGGTTGTATTCCCACAAAAGCATTGCTTGATAGTGCCCACTTGTATGACAAAATCAAGAAATCTCAAGAATTCGGAATAAAAACCTCTCAAGTGGAAATTGATTTTCCTAAAATAATTCAGCGTTCTCGTAGTGTTGCCAATCGAATGTCCAAAGGTGTTGAATACTTGATGAAGAAAAATCAAATCGATGTTTATTACGGCTTTGGAAAATTCAAAGATACTTTTACCATTCAAATCTTTAAGCAAGAAAATTCAAACGAAGTGATAGAAGAACTGCAAACCAAAAAAACCATCATTGCTGTGGGAGCTCGTGCAAAAAATTTACCTCATGTTTCCATTGATAACACTTACGTGATTGATTATAAAAAAGCCATGACGTTAGAGTCCCTTCCCAAAAAGCTATTGATTGTCGGCGGAGGTGCGATTGGGGTAGAATTTGCTGATATTTATAATCTTTTGGGAACAGAAGTAACCTTGATTGAAATTTTACCTCAAATCCTACCCAACGAAGATGAAGAAATATCCAAAACCCTACAAAACATTTTTAGCAAACGAAATATCAAAATCCACACCCAAACAACTATCAGAGAATTCAAGATTCAAGATCATAAAGTTCATGTAGAATTACAAAAACAAGAACAAGAAATTATAAAAGAAGATTTTGATCATGTTTTACTTGCGGTAGGGATTCAAGCCAATACAGAAAACCTGAACTTAGATAAAGTTTTTGTGGATTTAAAAAAAGACAAAATCATTGTGAATTCATACTATCAAACTACGAATCCAAACATTTATGCCATTGGTGATTGTATTGAAACTCCTGCTTTGGCTCACGTGGCAAGTCATGAGGGAATTCGTGCCGCAGAGCATGCTTATTTAAGCCTAAAAAAAGAAAAAAAAGTTTCCACGAACTTTGATGTTCAAATAGAACCCATTCGTTACCAATGGATACCATCATGTGTATATTCTCAGCCTGAGATTGCTTCAGTCGGACTTACCGAAAAAAAAGCAAAAGAACTCAATTACAATTACATTGTGGGTAAATTTCCTTACCAAGCTTTAGGAAGAGCTCATGCTGCAAACGAACGAGATGGTTTCGTCAAAGTGCTCATCGACAAAAAAACCCACAAAATCTTAGGTATCCACATTATAGGCAAAAATGCCACAGAAATCATCGGAGAAGGTATGGTGTCTTTATATGGGGAACTACTTCCTGAAAACATAGCCAAAATCATGCATCCCCATCCTACGATTTCCGAATCCCTCATGGAAGCCTTTGCCCAAAGTATAGGAGAACCTATCAACATTTAGCAATGCTGAAGATTTATTTAATACGTCATGGAGAAACAAACTTCAATAAAGAAAAACGCCTACAAGGAGGGATAGAAACCGAACTCAATGAAAAAGGGATAGAACAGTCTAACCGTTTAGCGAAAACCTTAGCAAGTGAAATCCCGAAAGTAGATTTTCTCTTTACCTCTCCTCAAATAAGAGCAAGGCAAACAGCCGAAATTTTATATCAAACCTTTCAAGAAAAGCAAATCCCAATCGAGCAATTCGAAATGAATGAACTCTTACGAGAAATTCGTTGCGGAAGGTGGGAAGGGAAACTGATCAACGAAATCGAAAAAGAAGAACCAGAACTCTTCTTTTTAGTCAAAAACTCTGTGAACGTGCCCTACCCAGAAGGAGAAAGCATAATGGATGTTAAGAACCGTGCTGAGAAGTTTTTCTCTCACTTGTATTCCCTCAACAATCACTCAAATCTAACCACTATAATTGTATCTCATGGAACATATATCAAAACCCTTAGTTCTGTCATTCTTTCTTTCCCACTTGAGTTTTCTTTAAAAACGATTTTATCAAATACAGGAACAAGCTTGATAGAAGAGAAAGACAGACCTTTAAACTTTAAACTTATCTACTGGAATTCTACAAAGCACTTGTGATTTGATGAACTAAAGCTGATTTAAAATTTGAAGGATTTTCTTATATAATTCTACTTTTTCTTTCTCAAGCTTTAATGCTATGACTTGTCCCGTTTTTGTTTTTATACCTTCTGCTTCTTGGAGTTTTTGATTATATTTTTGTATAAGTCTTTCTTTGTTTTGCTTCAGATAATTTCGGCTCAATAAGTATACATCTTGTTTAGTTTCGATAAAAATGATGTCTTGAAAGGATTTTGCTCCCATACTAATAGACTGAAATAAATTCTGTAATTCTCGTTTTTGATTTTCAAAATCTTTTAAAATAATTTTTTCCGTTGGTAAAAAATCCCTCTCTAAATAACCTTCTATTCTTTTGATAACGTTTTTATAGAGCTCCATAGAAAAATTTATGTTTTCTTTGGTATCTTTGCTTTCTTTAGTTTTTCTTTGGGTTTGTGTCTTTGTTGTTTCCTTTTCCTCAACGACACCTTCATCAAACTTTAGTTTGTTTTTTTGATAATAATCTTTCCAAAATTCTTTTAAAGTATGTCGACTGATTTTTCCATTGATGATTTTATAAAATATTTTTAGCCAAATGGGAAGTTTATCTAAATAAGAATCAGAAATTAGTTTGTCCAAATCTTCTCTTAAATAAGAAGGGATGATGTTTGATAATTCTTGTTCACTTCTATCATGGTATCGAAACATCTGCTCAAGGATTCGAATGAAATGAACATCTTTGATTTTTCTGAAGAGTTCTTGTGCCTGTTCGATAGCCCTACCGATGCTTTTTTTGTCATTCCATAGAAAATAGATTTCGTTATAATGTTTCGCTTCTGGATGCTGAAAATCGTAGATAGGAATCGTTGCAAACAAAATTGATGGCATACCTCCTTTTAAAATGTAATCCAGGACCCGATCCGAAACCATAGATTTATCTCGATTTTTAACTCTTAATATACCACTTGCCTTCGTTAAACGTTGGATCAATTGCTTTAATTCTTCTTTATCTTGTTCTAATTTTTCTTTTTCTTGATGTTTATGAATATATTCATGTATCCCAAGAATATCAGTTGCTAAAAGTTGTATTCCTTTGGGGAAATTTTGAGGCTGACTTAAAATGAAATTTGAGATAAAATTCGCTTGCTCGACACGATTGAAATTTTCTAATTTTTTGATTTGCTCAGATGATAGTTGTTCAAAGATAACTTTTTTTGTAATTTCATTCATAACCAAATCCAGCAAAAGATGAAAATGAGATTGTATGATTTCTATGTTATTCACTAACAAAATATCTGTTGAAATTTGCAGTTTCCTTTTGATGGTAACTACATGATTTTCTTTTGTTAGCTGGTATAGTAGTGGTTTTAGTATATGCTCTTTGATTTTTTGGTTTACTATATTGATTCGACTTAGGTCCTTATCCGTAGGATTATAGATTTGATTCTTATAAAAATAAATCTTTTTCAACATATAATTAATTTGTCCATATTCTAAGATTTCTTCTAGCTCATCTATTGATTTATACAGTTGGATTCTTTCTTTGAGTTCATTGATTGGATTATAATCATGAATATGATTTCGTATTGCCACCATAGAGTTATGTAAAACCTGCATAATCGATTTTTGTAAAAAATCCAAATTATCTCTAAAAGGGATTGCTATCTTGGTGATAAAATGAAACTTATTTTGAAAGTCAAATCGGAGTTCCCGTAATATTGCAATAAAAGCTGGCTCATGAGCTGCTAACATAAAATAATAACGATAAATTATTTCTTTCGGGGGAAGAGGGGTTTTATCACTAATGGCTTTTTTACGAAACTCAAGGTCCTCATAGATTTCTTTTTCCGTAGGAATGTAATTTTCTGATTTTTTGGCTTCGTAGAGATTGTAGATGGTTTCGTAAATTTGTGATAATATTTTTTGGTTATCTATCAAATCCTTGTCTTGAGTGAAATTACGAGGATTTAAAAAAAAATTCCTTGCTTGATTTGGCAGGTAAAAACCTTTTATTTGTGGTTCATTTGAATCTTTCTTTTGTATTTCTTCCATAATTCATGGATTTGTTCAAAAAAAGTATTTTTTCCTTTTTTCAGAAAACTTATCAAAAATGTATGAAACACAAGCACAACAAAATACAAATAATACGTATACAAAACCTCGTATTCTCCTTTTATATTAATATGTATTGACGTATTCCAATAACCATAAACAAACAAAAAAATCACGAAAAGGTTAATGATCAGTTGAATACTATAAGTTAGTTTGTGATGAATCACCATAAATAGAAAAGTTGTTAAAACGGGCAAAGAAAACCAATACCATTTTTTGGTTCTAAGGTAGATGGTTTCCAATTCATCAAATTGGATTTGATATGAAAACCAGGGGAAAACTACCATCAACAAAAGAAGAATCGAAACAAATAATAAAACCCAGAATTCATAAGTAAAACCTTTAAAATATTCAAAAAGAAACAGAACTAAATTTCTCCAGCCTTTGTATAAATACAAAAACCAAAACTTATAAAAAGAAAGAAATTCCATTATTCTTACAAAATGAAGATAACTTCTAGTTCCACCGAAGCATTTAAAGGGAGAGAACAAACACCAATGGCAGAACGCGCATGAATGCCATTTTCTCCAAAAATTTTTACAGCTAAGTCGGAAGCACCATTCGCAACCAAATGTTGCCAAACGAATTGAGGTGAAGATGCAACATAGGCTGTTAACTTCAAAATCCCTTTTATGGAGTCAATATCAATTACAGAGCTCGCAGCAGCTAACGCATTCAGAAAACATTGCTCCATAGCCTTTTTGCCTTTTTCTATATCTTCTTCTTTGTCTAAAATTCCCACGGAAAGAAGGTTCCCCTCTTTTAAGGGAAGTTGACCACTTGTATAAATCAAACCATTATGGATTTTCGCTGGGATATATGATGCAACTGGCTTTGGAATTGAGGGTAATTGGATTTGGAGTTCTGACAATTTTGATTTTATCATTAATGTGCATTTTTTTTCGAAAAGCAAAACATCAAGAATATTTCTCTTAGAATTTCTAGAAGAAAAATATTCTTGATGTTCAAAATTATAATGTTATTACATATTGAGGATCACTTTCTTTGATGCTGCCTCTTTGATGAGTCCTGCTGCAATTTCGTTTTTTTGGATTTGACTGGTTCCCTCGTAAATCTGTAAAATCTTTGCATCTCGGAAATACTTCTCAACTGGATAATCTTTCACATATCCATAGCCACCAAAGATTTGGACTGCGTTCGTTGCAACTTCCATTGCTATATCCGCTGCATAACACTTCGCCATAGCAGAGAATTTCGCTGTCTCTTTGTGTCCTTGCTCTGCCAAAATAGCTGCCTTGTATGTTAACAACCTTGCTGCTTCGATCTTCATAGCCATTTCTGCTAACATATGTTGAATTGCTTGAAATGTCACAATTTTTACTCCAAACTGCTCTCTTTCTCGTGCATATTGCATAGCTGCATCAAATGCTCCTTGAGCTAACCCCACAGCTGAAGCAGCAACAGCTGGACGTGAAAGATTCAAAGTCTTTAGTGCTTGAACAAAACCGTTGTTTTCTTTTCCTCCTACTAAATTTTCGGCAGGAATTTCACAATCCTCGAAGATTAACTGTCTCGTCTCCGAAGCACGTATTCCCAATTTGTCTTCTTTTTTACCGAAACTAAATCCAGGAGTTCCTTTTTCCACAATGAAGCAGCTTATACCACGTGGTCCTCGACTTTTATCTGTGATGGCAAAAACAGTATAGACATGAGCTTGCCCAGCACCTGATATCCATTGCTTCGTTCCATTAAGGATATACTTATCACCTTTTTTTACCGCAGTGGTTTGAAGTGCTGGCACATCTGAACCTGCATTTGGTTCGGTCAAGCCAAAAGCTGCAATCAACTCACCTGAGGCAATCCTCGGAAGCCATTTTTTCTTTTGCTCTTCCGTCCCTCCAACTTCAATTGGAAGAGCTCCTAATTTGGTAGCTAAAAACGAAGTTCCGATCCCCAAGCATCCATAAGCTATTTCTTCTGCTAAGATTATGTTCGCCATCATTCCCAACCCCATTCCACCATATTCTTCATCAAACATCGCTTGAAAAAGTCCTGCTTCTCGAAACTTTTCTAAAACTTTCCACGGATATTCGTTTTTTTCATCTAATTCCTTTCTAGCAGGAATGACAACTTCCCTCACAATCTCCCGAACTAAATCACGAAGTGCTATCAAATCCTCTGAAAACTGAATTGGAATTGAAAGTTCTGGTATCTTTGCTTCTTTCGATAATAGTTGATTACTTACTGCCATAATATCAAATAAACTAAATATCCTTTTAACTTCAATGAAAAAAAATGTGATTCAGTTATTTTGAAATTAATTTTTAAACCATAACCTGTTGTTTTAGTTTTTTGATTTTTTAAAGATAACACAATAACCCGTAATTTCTTTGTATATATTATATTACGTTGGGTAATAAAAACAGAATGAAGATATAAACATGTTAAGCTTTTTTGTGATGATAATGTTTATCTTGTGGAACTTGATAGACTTTTTGAAGTCAAGTTTTTCTGGTTTTTCTACACTATTTCTGTTGCCACATGCTTATCATGTTTACCACCTAATCACATTCTCGAAGAAATATTGACAAATACCGATTAACAGTGTACTCCTGTGGTTCAGTGGTTTAGAGTTATACCTTTACAAGCTAAGGTATGTACTAATCCTTAAACTTTAAACTTTTTGTTTTGTAATGTTAGTAGCAAAACATCTAATAAGAAAAGAAAGAATAAAGTTAGGGTCTTTTTATACTCCTTCAGTTATTGTAGAAAAAGCTAAAGAACTGCTTTTCCCTTTTTTCAGCGCTAATACTGTTGTTATAGATCCTGAAGGTGGATACGGGGCATTTATAAGATTTGAACTTTCGATTAGCCAACATTGATTCTGTAGCGGTAGAATACTTGAAAAGAAATTATTCTCCAGAAAGGGTTTTTTACACAAATGCATTAATAACGCGAAAAGTATAACATCTAAGTGATGATTTTTTAACAATAGTAGGTAATCCCCCTTATAATGATTGGACCCCCCTTTGAGTTTGAATTTTTGTTTTCCAGCATAAGTTTTATGTTAAAAGAAATTCAAACTACGGACGGAATGATTCACAAGTATCCAAAAAAGGGAATATCAAGCTTAGGACTTTATTTTCATACTTTTAGAGATATAAACTCTTTGCTTCATAATAGAGATTTTTAAGCCCTACTAACTTGACTATTCCTATTGTATGGGAAAATCTTAAATGTTATGCTTATATCTCTTAAGCACTTTATTAAGGGAAGAGGAGTAAGAAAATTTTGGTTTTGCGGTAACTTTTCTCTTCTGATTGATAAAGAATTTTATGCTAAGTTGGCAATTCCCCCAATGTTCCTTTCAACAACCGAAAACCAACCTATAGAAAGATCAGGCATACCATCCAGCTTAGCCTATAGAATGAGTATATTATATAAAGAACGCTACATAGTAATGAAAGATTCCACAGGGTTTGGATAATGATGATACGGCAAAACTCAACTATATCAAAAGCAGACAGAAAATTATGCTTACACTTAAATAATGCGGTTTAATTTCTTACTAAACGTATTTTTTTGTCATGTTATAATTTTCATGAAATTGATGATTTTCATCTTATGTTTCTTGACTTTTCATTTTTTCTGAATGTATTGGAAATATGACAGTCATAAATGCAGAAAAAATTCGAATAGAAAATGGTCAATTAAAGGTTCCAGATTTCCCTATTATTCCCTACATTGAAGGTGATGGGACAGGTCCTGACATTTGGGCGGCAGCCGTCAGAGTGATTGATGCCGCAGTAGAAAAAGCTTATGGAAACAAACGAAAAATTCAGTGGAAAGAAGTCTATGCAGGAGAGAAGGCATTCCAAAAATTTAATGATTGGCTACCTCAAGAAACCATAGATACGTTTCGTGAATACTTAGTAGGTATCAAAGGACCTCTGACCACTCCCGTTGGAACGGGGATTCGTTCGTTAAATGTAGCTCTACGACAAGAATTGGATTTATATGTTTGTTTACGTCCAGTTCGATGGTTTAAAGGAGTGCCAAGCCCTGTTAAGCACCCTGAACAAGTCGATATGGTAATTTTTCGTGAAAACACAGAAGACATCTATGCGGGAATAGAATTCAAAGCAGGAACAGAAGAAAATAAAAAGTTTTTAGAATTATTAAAAGAACATTTTCCTCAGTACTACAAAAAAATTCGATTTCCTGAAACATCTGGTATTGGTATCAAACCAATCAGTAAAGAAGGTTCTTATCGATTGATCAAAGCCGCCATTGACTATGCCATCAAGAATAACCGAAAAAGCGTGACTTTAGTCCACAAAGGAAACATCATGAAGTTTACGGAAGGGGCATTTCGAGATTGGGGATATGAACTTTCAAAATCAATGGGTTCTATCGATCTTGACGGGGGTCCATGGCAAGTACTTAAAGTCAATGGAAGAGAAATCGTTATAAAAGATGCAATCGCAGATGCCTTTCTTCAACAAATACTAACACGTCCAACAGACTATGACGTAATTGCCACCATGAACCTCAATGGTGATTATATTTCTGACGCCTTAGCTGCTCAAGTGGGAGGCATAGGAATCGCTCCAGGTGGAAACATCAATTACGAAACGGGTCATGCCATTTTCGAAGCAACTCATGGAACTGCACCTAAGTATGCTGGTTTAGACAAAGTAAATCCAAGTTCTGTGATACTCTCAGGAGAGATGATGTTAAGATATATGGGTTGGAATGAAGCCGCCGACAAAATCATTGAAGCTATGGATAGAACCATTTCAAAGAAAATCGTCACTTATGACTTCGCAAGATTGATGGAAGGTGCCAAAGAAGTTCGAACTTCTGAATTCGGAAATGCTTTGATTGATAACATGTGATCCCAACCCAGCTTTTGCTGGGTTTATCTCATAATAAAAATTCATCTATAATGAATTACTTTTTCTTTTTATTTTTGCTATTAGCTATTTCATGCACTAACTATTCATCACAAAAGATATCCATCAACCCAGTGATTATACTTTCTACAATAGAAGGCTCATCGGAAACAACAAAAATCAAAGGTATAGAAAGAACAAGTAATGGTCATATATTGCGGGTTGCAGCTCAGAATGTTGAATACACGTTCAAAGGATATAAATTATTTCAAGCTCCTACCGAAAAAGAAGTTTTTCTTTTACCAAAAGAAAACGGAATTGATTGTGTAAATTTCATTCAGCGTCCAAACTACGGTATCATTTATATCATGGAAGTTTCCGAAAACCCCCGAGGTCTCGCTAATCTTTGCTATTTCCCTATAAATCTAACACAAGGTTATTTTGTATCAATTCGGGTTGTAAGTTTTATTGGCATTCTTGAAAATGTTTCTTCTCCCTCAAATGCAGTTAAAGTTCCTTGATTTCGTCTTATTCAAAGATTGATGATTTTCTTTTTTCTCTTTTGTTTGAGCAATTCATAATAATGCTTTAGTAAGAGTGCACTAATACCTTCCCAAGTAAATTTTTTTAATTTGTGATATTCATTTTTTATATTCATTTTTAGCTTTTTCAATCGATTGGGGTGCTTAATTAATTGTTCCAAATATTGGTACCAAACCTCATGAGAGTTCTTCTTATGAAATGGAATCAAAATTCCTGTCTTTTTGTGCTGATATATCAGTTTCGAGGCAGCATACGAATAAGCTATAATTGGTAGACCACTTGCATAAGCTTCTAATACCACATTTCCGAAAGTTTCTGTTTTGCTCGGAAACAAAAACAAATCTGACGAAGCGTAAATTTTAGATAGTTCTTCTTTCTTTTTTGCCCCCAAAAAGAGGATCTCTTTATACTCTTGTTCTAACGTTGAACGATAAGGTCCATCACCAACAAACATAAGATGAATGAACGGATATTTTTTCTTTAAAGAACGAAAAACATCACACACGAGCTCTAAATTCTTTTCTAGAGCAATCCTGCCAACATAAAGAAACAATAAATCATCTTTTTTGACGTTCCATTCTTTTCGGAAATCTTCATCATATTTGGAATAGTGAAAATTTCTTATATCCACTCCTCTTCCTAAAACTTTTAAATTATTTATTCCTTGTTTCTTTAATTGAATTTTGATTTCTCTTGTTGGAACAAAATTCAAATCACACTGATTATGAAAATAAATTAAGTAATACTTAATAAATTCACTGAGAAATTCTATATTATAAAACTTTAAATAATCAGTAAAATTTGTTCGGTAATCAGAAACAACAGTGATTCCTAATTGTCTTGCAACCAATAATCCCATAAAACCTAAGGGACCTTCAGTCACAATATGAACGACATCAGGCGAAAATGCTTTTATTGAATCATAAACTCTTTGATAAAAAGGTAATCCCAACTTAACTTCTTTATAAAATGGTAAATTAAGATAAGGGAAAAACACTTCCTTTATATGTGGTTGAATTTTGATTCCTATCAAATCATCCTCAGGTCTTAAAACTAGGATTTCATGATGTTGTTTTAAAATCTGAATAATTTGATACAAAGAATGCGCAACACCGTTTACATCAGGTGGATAAGTATCAGTTATAAATGCGATTTTAATTGGACGAGAAGAATTTTTTCTATAACTATGATAAACTAACATCAATTTCTTAATACTCATCAGTATGAATAAAAAATAAAGAATATATTACAATTTCTTGTAATATTTATCATAATTTCAAAGCGAGTAGAATATTAACTCATCATAATACAAAAAAATCTTAATTGGGATTCTAAATGAATTATAATCAGTAATTTTAAATTTTTTCTTAACTCTGCTATTTAAACAAAATAAAAGGCAAATTTTTTATAGAAATCAAATACATTTAAAGTGATTTCTACAAATAACAAACACATAAAAAAGGTTGTCAATGTCTTAAATTTTGATTTTTATAAAATTAGAATAATTTTAAAATACTTTGATTTTTGAGGGTTATCATGATAGAAAAGAAAAAAAGAGAAAGAAAAGCAAAGGATAAACAAGATGAGCAAAAGCATAACATGAAGTTCAAACTCTCAAAAAGAGAAGTGGCAGAGCTACTACGAAATAAAGGTATCAACCCCACAAGTCAAAGGATAGAAATTGCACATTTTATTTACCAAAAGCCCCAACATGTTTCAGCCGAAGAAATTTTGAACCATTTAAACAAAGATTATGAAAAAGTAAGCCAAGCAACAGTATATAATACCCTTAAATTATTTGTAGAGAAGAATGTTGTTCGTGAATTGATTTTTTCTTCTGATAGGATTTACTATGATTCCAATACTACCAAACATCATCACTTCCTTGATTTAGAAACAGGAAAAATTTATGACATTCCTGCTTGCTTATTAAGCTTACCCGAATTAGATAAAAATGTACTAGGAAATATAGAAGTGGAGGAAATCAACATTCTAATTAAAGGAAAGTTCAAAATCAAAAAATAACATTTTATTTCATCTCCTCAAGAAGATACTCAGAGAATAGCTTTTTTTGGTTATTATAATCTTCTTCAAAGATGGGAACGGGATAATTCCCAGTGAAACAAGCATCACACCACTGAGAAAGTAATGAGTTTTCTGTTTCCATTGCTTTGAGAGCCATTTCAATACTTAAATAACCCAGCGAGTCCACACGTAGATATTTCTTTATTTCTTCAATGGTATGAGTGGAAGCAATCAATTCACTCCTTGTTGGTATGTCAATTCCATAAAAACAGGGGAATCTCGTTGGGGGTGCACTTATTCGTAGGTGGATTTCCTTTGCACCAGCATTTCGTAGCATCTTTATTAACTTTCTTGATGTGGTTCCACGCATGATTGAGTCATCCACAACAACGACCCTTTTACCATTCACAACACTTTTAACTACGTTGTATTTTATCTTAGCTCCAAAGTCTCGAATTCTTTGCTCAGGTTCAATGAAAGTTCTCCCAATGTAATGTGAGCGAATTAAGGCTGTTGTATAGGGTATTCCACTTTGTTCAGCATATCCAATGGCAGCTACAATGGACGAATCAGGAACGCCTGTTACAATGTCTGCATTTGCAGGGTGTTCTAAAGCTAAAAACCTACCTAAATTTTTTCGAACATCAAAAACCGCTCGATTAAAGATAAAAGAATCAGGGCGTGAAAAGTAGATGTTTTCAAAAATACACAATGCTTGTCTTTCAACTTTCGAAAATGGGAAAAAACTTTCCATTCCTTTTTCTGTGACCCGAATGATTTCTCCTGGTTCCACATCTCTTATGTAGTCTATTTCCGTAATATCAAAAGCACAGGTTTCTGAAGCAAACGCAATCGCCCCTGATTTATGCTTACCCATTACTAAAGGTCGAAAACCATACGGATCTCGTATTGCATAAAGTTCATTGGGATTTAATACTAATAAACTATAAGCTCCTCTTATTTCTTTCAACGCAAATACCAATGCCTCTAAAAAATCCTGTTTTCTACTTTTTGCCATTAGATGAAAGATAATTTCAGTATCTACAGTAGTTTGAAAAATAGAGCCTTCTGATTCTAATTTCTTTCGTATTTCCCATGCATTTACTATATTTCCGTTATGGGCTAAAGCAAAACTCCCCAGACGAGAATCTACCCGAATGGGTTGAGCATTCCTTAAAAAAGAAGCTCCTGTAGTAGAATATCGATTATGTCCTATAGCCGCATGACCAATTAACATTTTGATTTTAGCTTCATCAAAAACGTGAGCCACCTGTCCCATTCCAGCATATCGATATAATCTCTCACCATCAGTGGAAACAATCCCAGCACTTTCCTGCCCCCGATGCTGTAGGGCATATAATCCTAAATAAGTAAAATTTGCTGCTTCTTCATTTCCATAAATCCCAAATATTCCACATTCTTCTTTTGGATAGAAATCAGATACTTTTCGAAGGAATACTGATTTTGATTTCATTTTTATTTTCCTAAATATTTCGTTTTTTGTAATAATCAAGTAAGAAATCTACAAGAATTGAGAATCCTCTTCCTTAAGGAAATTAAATCCTAAAACTTTTATAAAAAAAATTATTATAAATTAGGAATTCAAAAAAACTTTTTAAACATAAGAAAAATTCATCTATTTAAAACTCATTAAAAGTTAAAAAAGTTGATCTGTTTTCTAATCAACATCGGATTAAGAACTATTTGTTTACTGAAATTTTAATTCTAAATAGTTTGATTTTAAAGTCTTTATATTCTAAAAAAATCAAAAAATACAAATTTAGAAGAATTTTTATTGAGAAGGTAGTCTTATTGAAAATTTCATTTTTATGGATATGGATAAAGAAGAAAAGACTTTTGATCTTAAATCTTTACGAAGGGAATATCAAGGTACTAGACTTTTAGAGGAAGAGATGGATGAAGATCCCATAGAATTTTTCAAAATTTGGCTACAAGAAGCTATCAAAACAGAAAAAGAACCGAATGCTATGACATTAGCAACTGTAGGAGTTGATCATTATCCTGATGCAAGAATTATGTTACTCAAAGAAGTTAATTCTGAAGGTTTTGTTTTTTTTACAAATTATGAAAGCAAAAAAGGAAAAGATTTGGAAAATCAACCTTATGCAACGTTAGTTTTTTTTTGGAGTGAGCTTTTTCGTCAAGTTCGTATTTTTGGGAAAGTTGAAACAACTTCGGAAAAAGAAGCAATAGAATATTTTCAGTCTCGTCCATATGAAAGTCAAGTAGCGGCATTGATTTCAAAACAAAGCCAAATCATGAAAAATCGAGACGAAGCGGAACAGACATTCCAACGAGCTCTCATAGAATTTCAAGGCAAAACAGTCCCAAAACCCGAAAAATGGGGTGGATATATCTTAAAACCTTTAAAGATTGAATTTTGGCAGGGTCGTCCAGCACGCTTCCATGACAGAGTAATCTACGAAAGAACCTCTCTTAAAGAAGGTGAATGGAAACGATACCGTTTATACCCATAACCCTTCAAGAATTCCTTTTTGAAAATTGACATTCATTTGTTGATGATCATTTTTTAAATTTTCTATTTTTTGATTTGGTTTTCTTAGCTCGTTTAGAATTTCTTTAGTTAAAGAATAATGTTGATAATAAAAGAATGATAATATCCCCATCATAACACTAAAAAGGAATGTTATCATCCATTGAATAAAACCAATTCTTTTATTTAAATCATGAAATCTCTGATGCACTTCCATAAATCTTTTATCAATGTTTTTCATCTGATCCTCAAATCGTTTATCCATCAGTTCTCTTTGTTCCTCAAATCGTTTGTTCATGTCTTCAAACCGCTTGTTCATTTCCTCAAATCGTTTATTCATATCATTAAACCGCTTATCACTATTACTTATCTGCTCCTCAAATCGCTTGTTCATGTCCTCAAACCGCTTATCAATCATCTCGAATCGCTTCTCATTATATCCTTTATGTTCTTCCAAACGCTTATCTATGAAGTTTATTAGATTGATTAACTGATTTCGGAATTCTTCTGTATTACGAGTCATATTTTGTAGTATCTGGTCTAAATCTTCAGCTTTTAGAAAATGTTCCTTCTCTTGAATAAGTAAATCAGAAAGTTCATACAATTCAGTCTCAAGCTGGGAATATTCAGCTTCTTTTAATAATGATATGATCCTTTTAATCTTTTCTTTAGTGATTTCCTTAATTCTCATAGATAAAAAAGTATCTAATAAATAGTTTCTGTAAATTCTTTTCCTATAGAAAAGCTACAAAATGTGAATTAAATACAATTCTCAGTTTACTAAATATTTTATTTATTCAATGAACAAGTTTAAACTTTCACTTTATGTGGGATTACTTCTTTTTTGTGTTTTTCTACACGTAGTTGAATGATTTTATGTTTTTCTTTCTTCATTATTATAAACTTTAAATTCTTGTATTCAAAAGCTTCATCAATCTCTGGAAATCTTCCTAATTGCTCTATAATAAAACCCGCCACTGTTGTATAAGCTTCTGATTCCGGTATCACATCTTCGCTAATGAACTCATTGAAATCAAAAATGTTACAACTTCCATTCACTAAGAAGGTATTATCATCTATTTTTAAAATTTGATTTTCTGATTCTTTTCCTTCACTTACATCTTGAATCTCACCTACGATTTCTTCAAGAATATCTTCTAATGTTAAAAGTCCAGCAGTTCCGCCGTATTCATCAACAACGATAGCTATTTGAATTTTTCGTTTTTGCATTTCTTGCAAGATTTTGCCTATTTTCATACCCTCTGGGACAAAGAAGGGTGGACGCATGATCTTCGAAATAGCTATTTCTTCATCACTAAGTTCTAAGTTCTTTTTCCAAAACGCCCGCAAAAGATCTTTGATATGTAATATGCCAACGATATTATCTAAGTTTTCTTTATATACAGGTATCCTACTATACATTGTTTCTAATACTTTAATTAATTCTTCCCTCTTAGCGTTTACTGGTAATGCCACCATATCCACTCTTGGCACCATCACTTCTCTTGCATCAGTTTCATTGATTTCAAAAATGTTCTCAATCATCTCATGCTCGTTGGTTTCAATTGTGCCTTTCTTCACTCCTTCTTCAAGCAAGTGAAGTATTTCCTCAGCTAAAAGTTTAGTTTCAGAGAAGCTTGTTTTATCTTTAAAAGGCTTCAAAATGAAATTACTAGAACTTATCAAAATTTGGCTTAGATAATAAAATAAACTGTTAAAAAAAGAAATCGGATAAGCCAAAATAAGAGCTACTCGCTCCGAATGATTCAAAGCCAAGGACTTTGGCACCAACTCCCCGAGAACAATTTGCAGATACGTAATAAATAAAACAACAATTGCAAAAGAAATCGCATCTACGAAAGGAAGAAGCGAATTAGGTATTGGCAAATTTTGTAATAATTGAGAGATTTGCTCTACTACCTTTACTCCGCCAAAGACGGAGGCAATGGTTCCAACTAACGTGACCCCAATCTGAATAGTAGCAAACAAACGATTGGGATCATTTTGTAATTGTCTAATGATTTCAGCTCCCTTGACTTTGTTCTCAATTAAAGATTTAACTCTACTTTTTTTTATTGTAATTAAAGCTATCTCTGAAGCTGAGAAAAAACCATTCAAAAGTGTAAGTAAAATAAGAATAAAAATGTCAGTCATAGCTTATTATAGATAAAAAAGTTGAGTGATTAATGTTAAAAAAATTAAATTTTGAGTAAAATAGTCAATCTTAAATCTAATATTCATACCTTACTCAAATTGATTTTATACAAAAATTGAATTAATTTGAATGACAAGTAAAAATATATATTTTTAGCAACCATAAAATACGGAATTGACTCTATGGTAAATTTATGATTTACTATCATTGAGGTGCCATCATGTATTCTCCAAGGAGTGGCTCATTGATACACTACAAAAGTCAATATGAAATCCAAAGAATGAGGGATGCAGGCAAACTCGCAGCAGAGGTCCTATATGAGACAGGATTGAGAGTTAAACCAGGTATTTCCACATTAGAATTAAACGATTTTGCTCATCGTTTTACAATCAAAAAAGGAGGCGAAAGCGCACCACTAAACTACAAAGGTTTCCCTAAAAGTATATGCACATCCGTCAACAACGTGGTCTGCCATGGCATACCAAAAAAAGAAGAAATCCTAAAAGAAGGGGATATCATCAACATAGATATAACAGTTCGGTATAAAGGCTATCACGGGGACACATCAAAAACATTCGCTGTAGGAAAGATTTCAGAAAATGCAAAAAAACTCATCGAAATAACAGAAAAAGCCATGTGGGTGGGGATACAAGCTGTCAAACCAGGCAATCGAATATGTGATATTGGGAATGCAATCGAAGAATTCATCAAACCTTATGGATACGGAATAGTAAGGGAATTAGCTGGTCATGGAATAGGGAAGAACTTTCATGAAGAACCCATCGTTCCACATTATAAAAACAATGAAGTTAAAATCGTAATGAAGCCCGGAATGACATTCACCATAGAACCCATGATCAATGAAGGGACATATGAAGTCATTTTCGACGAAAATGATCATTGGACAGTTCGAACTAAAGATGGAAAATTATCTGCCCAGTTTGAACATACCATCTTAGTAACACCTGATGGTTACGAAGTATTAACACTACTTAAATAGTCATTCATTTTGATTAATGCAGAATGGGAAGTTTTTTCTTTTAGTTATAATCTTATTTTTTCATAATTGTAAAAGCTATATTGTTATAAATTCAGAAATTCTCTATTCAACCATCACCTTAACTGATAGTAAAATCCAGTTCCAAGTTCCATCCCATTGGGAAATTTTTTTTTCTTCTAAACGTTTTTTTCATTTTTATGGTAAGGATCCAAATCAAGTATACGGTCCTATGATGGAATATAGAGGACTTCCCAATCCAACAAAGACAAAAACTGAACGAGAACAATATGCTTCAGGTTGGTATAAAGCCATCAATTTGAATTATAAAAACTGGAACTACATAGAAAAAAACTACATAGAAATCGAATTCAATAATAAAAAAATTTATAGTTATCAATTTTTAGGTTCTTTCGATGACGGACAAGTAAAAGTAAAAAAGCTTGGATTTTTAAGATTTTTTGATGATAGAATCCACGCTATTTATTATACCTGCGAAGACTTTACTTTCACTCAGTGTATGGATACCTTTATGAAAATAGACAATAGTATCAATTATGAACCCAAAATACCTACTTATTAAAAAATTAGAAATTTCTTGTCATATCAAGCTAAAACAAAAGTTTAAAAAGCAATGGAACTTATCAGATATGGAATCATCATAGTGGGTTTGATCCTTGCAGGACTCGGAATTTTCCATCAATTGATTGTCGGTGCCATTGTTACAAACATTGATGGAGATGAAAAAGATCTTAGACTATACTTAATGAGTTGGATTAGTCATGGAGCATATATAACTTTTAGTGGGATTTTGCCCGTCATACTTCTTTTTTACCATTCAACTTACGAAGGAGCTATCTCTACTACATTAATTGTATTAGGTTTTGCTCTTTTAATTCTTTCAATCCACATAGCAATCACAACTTTGAAATTTAAGATCCCCATGATTTTGGCAGAATTTGCTTTTTCTATCTTACTTTCAGTTTTGTTGTTTACTTTTTACTTTTTGCAATGAGGGATTATTTTTGATTGCAAACACCATAGCCACAAAAACTTTATGTTATGATCATTTTAAGAAATTTTGAAGAATTCATTTACTCACTTTTAAGAGCAGTCAGTGGTTTTTTGTTTCTTCAGCATGGTATCCAAAAAATCTTTGGTGGATTGGATGGCAAAATAGCAACCTTTGGTTCTATTTACTGGTTTGCCGGGATGATTGAATTGGTTGGAGGAATTTTAATTCTCGTTGGCTTATTTACAGCAATTGCCGCCTTTATAAGTAGTGGTACGATGGCAGTCGCCTATTTTGGATGGCATGCCCACAAAAACTTTTGGCCCATCCTGAATAATGGTGAATTATCAGCTCTTTACGCTTTTGTCTTCCTTTATCTCGCAGCAAGAGGCGATGGCAAATTCAGTCTCATGCGTTTTATCAAAAAAACTTAGAAACAAGAGCTCCGTCCCAAAATCATTGAATCCATGAATTTTGTTTCAATCAAATCATTCAAGAAAACTCTCAAATGTATGACGATTAAAAATCAATGGGCTTCCGCCCAGTTATCACCAATACCCACATCAACTTTCAAAGGAACCTTTAGCTTAATAGCATTTTCCATGTGGTTTTTTGCCATGGCTATTAAGTCTTCTATTTCTTCTTCTTTTGCTTCGAACACTAATTCGTCATGGACTTGCAAAACCAATTTCGATTGGAATTTTTTTCTCTTTAGCTCTTTGTGGATTTGGATCATGGCAAGCTTGATGATATCCGCACTTGTCCCTTGAATGGGGGTATTGATGGCTATTCTTTGGGCAGCTTCTTTGAGTTTTTTGTTTTGAGATGTAATATTGGGTATATATCTTCTTCTTCCCAATAGAGTTTCTACATAACCAAATTTTTCTGCAAATTCAATTACTTTGTTCATATATCTTTGAACACCCGGAAAACTTTTATGAAACTTTTCTATCAATTCCTTTGCTTCTTCGGGCTCAATACCTAAATTCTGAGAAACCCCATAGGGAGTTGCACCATAAATGATGGAAAAATTCAATGTCTTGGCTTTACTCCTCATGTCCGAAGTGATTTGTTCTCTACTGACACCAAACAAATACTGAGCTGTGTTTAAATGGATATCATCTCCTCGTTCAAAAGCCTGAATCAAACGTTCATCTTCTGAATAATGTGCCAAAATACGAAGCTCAATTTGAGAATAATCCAAAGAAACTATTTTATAACCCTTTTCGGGGATGAAAGCTTTACGTATAGCTCTTCCCTCTTCTTCTTTTATGGGAATGTTTTGTAGATTTGGATTGCTGGATGATAGACGTCCTGTTGCAGTGCTTGTCTGAGAAAAGTGCGTATGGATTCTTTTGGTTTTTGGATTTATGAGTTGCGGCAAAACATCTATATAAGTATTTTTTAATTTCACCAACTTTCGATATTGTAAAAGATACTCAATCATCGGATGTAAATAACGTAAACTCTCTAATACACTTTGATCAGTGGAAAATCCTGTTTTGGTTTTTCGTTGGACAGGGAGTTTCATCTTTTCAAACAGAATTGTTTGTAGTTCTTTGGTGGAGTTGATATTGAACTCTACACCAGCTTCATTATAAATCATCTTTATTAAGTTTTGGATTTTTAGTTCATACTCATTTGATAAAAATCTTAAATAATCTGTATCAATTTTTACTCCATATAACTCCATCACTGAAAGAACTTCCACTAAGGGGACTTCTACTTCGTAAAAAATCTTCTCCAATTGATTTTCTTTTAATTTTTGTTGAAAGATTTTATACAAACGAAAGGTGATATCCGCATCCTCACAAGAGTATAGATATACTTTTTCAGGATCGATTTTGTCCAAAGTTTTTTGTTTTTTCCCTTCCCCTGCAATTTCTTTGTATTTGATTGTTTCGTAGTTCAAATATTCCATGGCTAAGTCATCTAAGTTATGTTGTCGAATCGTGGGATTTGATAAATAGCTTGCTAACATGGTATCAAAGTGTATTTCAGGCAACACAATGCCTTTATGGTATAAGACTTTGTAATCAAACTTGATATTCTGCCCTATCCATTGAATGGGACGATCCATTAATTTTTGTAAGTAATACTTAGCTACATCGAGTGGTATTCCTTTTTCTGAAAATAAAGAATCTCCTTCTATAATCGAAATGTAGTAGGATTCTTTTTCTTCCCCACAAAGTGAAATTCCCACTAATTTCGCATCAAAAGGATCTAAAGAAGAAGTCTCAGCATCTATAACTAATTGAGAATAAGTTTGGATTTTTTCTATGTGTTTTTTAAGTTCTTCTTCGTTGGAAATGAAATAATACGATACTTCATCTTTTTGGAATTTTTGAGTTTTTTTTGTAGAAGGCTCCCAAAAAGAAAACAAATCATCAGCTGGGATCGATGGTTTTGATTTTTCTTTTTCAAACTCTTTAAGAAGATCTTTATAGATTTGCTGGAATCCTTCTTTTCGAAAGAGCGATAAAACTTCATGAGAAAGATAATTCGGCACTTTTAGTTCTTCTTCTGTTATATGATTGATTTCAGATATGTTTTTGTTTAACTTTACTAATTCCTTAGATAAAAAAACGTCACTTTTACTTTGCATGAGTTTTTCTCTAATACTTGGCTTTAATTCATCTAAGTGTTCGTATATATTTTCAATCGTTGAATATTTTTGGATAAGCTCACTTGCTATCTTTGGTCCGATTCCTTTTGCTCCAGGAACATTATCGGATTCATCACCCACCAATGCCATGTAATCCACGACTTGTTCGGGCAAAATCCCATATTCATCTTTGAGGATTTCTACTGTAAATTCCACAAACTCCGAAACTCCCTTTTTGCCTCTTAGCATTTTTACGTTTGAATCCAAGAGCTGAAAGCAATCCTTATCTCCCGTAAAAAGCAAGATATAATATTTACTTTTAAACTTTTCTACCAAAGTAGCAATAATATCGTCGGCTTCAAAGCCATTCACAAGAATGATGGGAAAACCAATTTTTTTCAAAAAATCCTTAATCATCTCGACTTGGTAAATGAGGTCCTCTGGCATGGGTTTTCGATGGGATTTGTATTCCTGATAAATTTGATGACGAAATGTTTTTTCAATGGAATCCCAAGTGATTGCTATATATTTAGGTTTATAGTCATTTAGGATTTTAAATAACATTCGAAAAAAACCATAAACAGCCCACGTAGGAGTTTGATCCAAATTTCGAAAGTTTTGCTGTATCAAAGCATAGTAAGCACGATATGCTAATGCATGTGCATCTATGATCACCAAATCAGCCGATGTTATTTCTTTTTTTGGAGTTCCTTTTTTGTTATGTTGTTTTTGACTCATAGACTGATTTCAGCTTTTACTAAATCGATATCTATAGAGTGAATTTGAAAACCTAATTTTTCACAAACCTTTATCATAGGGATATTTTCTTTCAGAATGATGCCATAGACGGTTTTCTTTTTTTCTTTTCTTGCAATATCTAATAGTTTTTCTAATAGTTTTGTTCCAATTCCCATTCCTTGATAAGCATCAGAAATCAAAATAGCAAATTCTGATTCGTCTCTGTAAGGATGATGAGAAAGCCTTCCTATTCCTAAAATCTTAGAATTTTCTCGATCCAAAGCTATGATGGCAATTTCTCTATCAAAATCCAAAAAACAAATTCTAACTAATCTTTCATGTTTAATGCGATGTTTTAATTCTAAAGGTTGCATATATCGATGATATACACTTCGTTCTGATAAACTTTGATGAAATTCTATCACCAAAGGTTCATCCTCGGGAAGAATGGGGCGAAAAAGCACTGATAAACCATTTTTCAAGGTAGTGATTTCAATATATTGTTTGGGATAAGGACGTATCACAGGAAGAACATAATTTTTCAAAAATTGATTGGGATGATAAATTTTCAATATTGGCGATAAAACTCGAAATCCATCTACAGAAAAATCAATTGTAAATTCAAATTCACAAACTTGAGGAAATTCCAAAACAAAATTACTAATTATGATTAATATGGTTTGCAAAGCTTCCAAGTTTGATTCATGAAATTTAACATATTTAAAATTTGTTGAAGTTTCAAACATTCTTTTCACGAGGGTGGTATTCAATGGTGGTAATCCTAAAGCTTTGATGGGAATTTTCGCTTTCTCATCCAAATCCACTTGGAGATAAATAATAGGTCCCATAATCCTTTCTACGAATGAACCAACTTTGACTTTTAATTCTTTGTATTCAGAAAATTTCTCTAAGACTTCGATGATTCCCAAAGATTGTATTACTTTCATGCTTTCTTCTTCAGAAAAAGTAATCTCTTCAGTAGGAACATTAAAGCTTTTTTCTTCTACTTGATGAAAGATTTGAAATATTGTTAAGTAATCATAAGTTTCTTTTGATAGAGGTTCTGGCGTTTCGTAAAGAGCTCGTATCGAAACATAATAACGATACATGTAGTGAAAAATCTTTACTGCTTGATCCGGAAAATCAAAAACAGGTATATTTGCATTGCGGATTTTTTCCAAACTATCTTCGATAAAAATTCCCCCCACTAAACTTATTAAAAAAGGTTTTTTGATGGTAGTTTTAATGGTTATGATTTGATGGATCAAATCCTGAAAATCCAAAATAGAAGAAGGAGCTAAAATCAATAAAATCCCATCAACTACGGGATCCTCATTCAATATTTTGATAACTTCGATAAAATCTTTGCTTAAGCTATTTGGCGGAAGCATCAAAGGATTTTCTATGACTTTGATACTTGTTCTTTTTTTGATTTGTTCTTTTGTTTCTTTACTGAACTCAACAAACGAACCGTAGTGTTCCAAATATTTATCCATGGCAAGAAAGGTAAGCCCACTTCCATTCGAGATAATTGCCAAATGATGATTGGTGGGTATCATTTGTTCTGAAAGAACCTCAGCCATGAAAAATAAATCTTCAACGGTCTCAACTCGTAAAATCCCACAGCGATGAAAGGCAGCGTTTAAAACTTCTTCATCAATGGGATGACCACTTCTTCTTCTAATAAGACTCTGGGTTTGAGGAAACTTTCCACTACGTAAAACAACAATCGGTTTACTCAACGAAATCTCCCGAGCCGCGGAGAGAAAATTTTTTGGATTCTTGATTGTTTCTAAATATAGAATCATGCTTTTGGTATGAGGATCATGTCCAAAGTAATCAATCAATTCCCCGAAATCCACATCAATCGAAGATCCCAAAGAAACAAAACCACTAAAGCCAATTTTTCTTTGGATGGACCAATCCAAAATAGAACTTCCTATAGAACCACTTTGAGTTAAAAAAGCAATATTCCCTTTGTTAAATTCAAAGGAAAGTATACTACCATTAAAGTTCGTATAGGGAGAAATAATTCCAATCGAATTAGGACCAAGAACACGAATATTTTCTTTCCGAAGGGTTTCTAAAAAAGTTTCTTTGAGTTTACTATAAACGAGACTATCATCTCGAAAACCGAAAGAAATCAGCATTATGGCTTGGATTTTATGTTTGTTCCTCAAACATTCTTGAAGACATGTGAAGGCATAAGGATAATCTTCCGTGATAATCACCAAATCAATGGGTTCTGACACATCATCCAGAGAAGCATGAGTTTTAATACCCAAAACATTGGTTTCGTCAGGATTAATGGGATAAATCACCCCACCAAAAGGATTTTGGATTAGATTCAAAAGGACTTGTTTGGAGACTCCTTCATTTTTGGCATATAAAATCGCTATACTTTCAGGATAAAAAAAGGGAACTAAACTTTTCACGTATGCATTTTTAAAGATTTGTTTCTTCATGCTTTAGGTTTCGATAAAACCCAAGCCTATTTTCTTTCAAATCAAAATTTTCTCAAAACAAAAACATAAGGTTTTGAATGAGGTTTCGATCCATTTGTTTTTTTATGTATTCATACTGAGGGGATTGACTTCCGTACTTTAGCTTCACGTATTGTAGCAAATTTTTATATTTGTTTCTTCGGTATTCCAAAATGACTTCTTCTGAGGTATTTGATTTTATAGATGCTTGTTCTAATCTTTGATAACAATAAGCTAATATTTTGTAGGGTGGTGGTTCTTCTTTGTGGGATTCTTTCAGTTGAAAATACTCTTCAATCAGAGGTATTACTCCCGAAATGTCGTTCAAAGAAAGTTGAGTCAACACAAAATGCCGAATGAGGTTACTTTTTAGGTGGATATAGTAATCTGTTTTGATTACCTTTGGGGATTGGATCTTTTCTAATTCTTCCAATCCTTTGATGATATAGATTTTGGATTTTTGGTAAGCTTGAGCCATGATTTCATTTTGCTTTTTTCTGATTTTTTCTTCTTTTTCGTGAATCTGCCATGGATATTGTTCGGGGTAATGCTGGAATTGTTTTGGCACTAATTCTTTTTCTTGTCTTGCCGTTTTTATGATTTTGATTGAAAGATCAAAATATTCTTTGGCTTTTTTTAGATTTTGTTCGTTCTTTTTCGCATCCATTCGATCCAAAATTTGGAGTTCGGGGAATTGACTCGGGATTTCGTAATCTCGCCATTGGATTTCTGTTTCTTCTCGAACTTCTGTATCTGGGATATGCACCTCTGTGTCGGGTTTTTTTTCTAAACTCTGAGCTTGTATTACAGAAACAAACAGTAAAAAAATTAAACCAATGATTCTTATCATTTTGATTCCATCTAAAAAAATGCTTCTTTTTGTAAATTTTTTTTAGTCTTTTCGACAAAAGTTATGAAAAATCAAACTTTTGTGTTATCAAAATTCTCTACTCTTGAGAAACTTTTGAAAAAAAACGAACCTATGGAATTCGAAGGTGTAGAGTATCAAGATACTATCTTGCATTTTTCCAATACTTCTCTTCTAAAAGTCATAGAAGAATTTTCTACCCCCCTTTACGTTTATTCTGAAGGGGTTTTAGCATCAAGGATCCAATCCTACCTTGATGGTGCTCGGAATCACCCGGTCATTTTGTGCTACTCTGTAAAAGCCAATTCGAATTTGAGTCTCTTGAAGATCATCAAAGATTATGGATTGGGAGCTGACATCGTAAGTGGTGGGGAGCTCTATAAATGTAAAATCGCCAATGTTCCATCGAATAAAATTGTGTTTTCGGGAGTTGGCAAAAGTAAAGAAGAAATTTCTTTTGCCCTCAAAGAAAACATTTTACTTTTCAGTGTAGAATCACCGAGCGAACTTATTGTGATTAACGAAATCGCAAAAGAGCTACAAACCACGGCACCTATAAATATTCGAGTCAATCCTGACATCGATCCGCAAACTCACCCCTACATATCAACAGGATTAAAAGAAAACAAGTTTGGGATTTCTCATGTAGAATTCGAACATGTTCTAAAACAAGCATTAGCGTTAAAGCACATCGAAGTCATGGGATTAGGATACCACATAGGCTCACAGATAGTAAATCTCAACGCCAAAATCGAAGCTCTACAACGTTCAAAAGAATTAATAAAAATCTTCAACAAATACAAAAAACTCATGTATTTTGACATAGGAGGTGGTTTAGGAATCCGCTACAAAGACGAAAATCCTCCAACCCCAAAAGAATATTTAGAAACTTTACTTACTCAACTTCCTTGGAAAGAAATCCCTCATGCCACAATTTTAGTAGAACCAGGAAGAAGTATTGTGGGACCAGCTGGCATGTTTTTAACCAAAATTCAATACATCAAAAAAAACTACGACAAGATATTCTACATAGTAGATGGAGCTATGAATGATCTCATACGTCCAACATTGTATTCTGCTTACCATACTATTCTTCCCGTTCGGCAAAACAAAACTTCTTTGATGAATGTTGATGTCGTAGGTCCGATATGCGAAACTGGGGATTTTTTTGCACGGGATCGGATCCTACCTCAACTAAAAGAAGGTGAGTATTTAGCCATCCTCACAACGGGTGCTTATGGTTTCTCAATGGCATCCCAATATAATAGCCGACCACGACCAGCAGAGGTCCTTATACGTAAGGACGGAACCATCAAGCTCATCAGAGAAAAAGAAACTTATGAGGACCTAATCGCAAAAGAAATCCACTTGATGTGATTTATAACTCATTGTTCGAAAGAAAAGTTTTGTTGGATTTTTCTAAATCATTTAATAACATAGAGCGAATTTGCTTTTTGAATTTTTTGATTACTTGTACTTTATTAGAATCATCAATTTCATAAAACTTGTTCACCAAGGCTGAAAGAAGCATTTGGATAGAACCAAAAAATACTAACGTAAATATTTTTGGTTCAATGAATGAATAAATTTCTTTTTTTTGTTTTCCCTCCTCTATGATTGCAGAGATCTTGTTGATAATTCGTTCTCCGATCAATTTTTCTTTGTTTATGCGAGGTTCTTTTATGACTTCATTGATAAGAAGTTGAATGATTTCTTTGCTTGCTAAATAAGTATCAAAGATATAATCGCTAATCTTTGCTAACTTTTCTAATGTATGAATACCTTCGGTGTTTATTCTTTCTATTTTTTCAGAAAACTTTTTTGTGACCTCATCCACAATCTTTTGCATGATATTTTCTTTTGAACCGAAATAGTGATAAACTAATCCGTAGGCAACTCCAGCTTCTTTGGCAATATCAGAAATCCGAGTGTTATGATAGCCTTGTTCAGCAATGACCTTGATGGCTGCTTGGAATATCTTTCTTTCACTCCTTTCTCGTTTGTTTTTTGTTGTTCTTTCTTTTATTTGGATATTACTCATAATTTATTATATTTGATTTAACTCAAAATTGATTTTAATGTCAACTAAAATCAAAAAAGAATCCTTGCTTTGCAAATAAAATTCGAAATGACAAAAACAATGCCATTTCTTCTTTGAACCTATGGATTCTGTTGTTGTGGGTGTGATTGGTGGTTCCGGTTTCTACCAAATAGAAGAGATTGAAATCATCAAAGAATACTATCCCGATACACCATGGGGCAAACCCTCGGATGTTATCTTCATTGGAAAGTACCAAGATATTTTGATTGCGTTTTTATCACGACATGGACGAGGTCACGTTTACAATCCCACAGAAGTTCCTTATCGAGCCAATATTGCTGCTATGAAATCTTTAGGAGTTGAGCATATCATTGCTTTTTCTGCTGTGGGTTCTCTTCGAGAAGAAATAAAGCCAAGGGATTTTGTTCTTCCTCATCAAATTATCGATCGAACTAAGGGAATACGTCCCAGCACCTTTTTCGAAAATGGCGTTGTTGGACACATCATGTTCGCTGATCCCTTTTCTCATTCATTGGCAGAAGTGATTTATGCCTATAGACATATTCTTGATGTAAATATGCACATTAACAAAACGCTAATTTGCATGGAAGGACCTGCTTTTTCTACAAGAGCTGAATCCCATCTTTATCGGAGTTGGGGAGCTGATATCATCAACATGAGTGTTCTACCAGAAGCGAAATTGGCAAGAGAGGCAGAAATCTCATACCAAATGGTTTGTATGTCAACGGACTACGATTGCTGGAAGGAAGATGAAGAAGCTGTAAGTGTAGAGATGGTGATAGAAAATCTCCACCGAAACACAGAAAACGCAAAAAAACTTCTAAAAGCTATCCTCCCTGATGTTGTGAAACTTCCTAACCCCTACAGGGGAACCGTGGAAAAGGCAATCATAACTTCTAAGGAAAAACGAAATCCAGAACAACTTCAAAAATTAAGATTTCTTTTTCCTGATTTATAATTCTTTGGAAGCCCTATCTAAGAACTTTTTTTCTTCACTCGTCAAAGAATTCATTCCTTGTTTTGAAATTTTCTCTAAAATGCGATCCAACTCTTCTTTCATTTCAATGCGTCGGAGGATCTCTTGACGTTTTTTCTCCAATCTTCGTTTTTTCTTGAATTCTTCGATTCGGTTTTTGAGTCTTTGTAAGGGACTTTCTTTTTCATGGGATTCATCATAAAAAATCCTCGATACCTGAGAGCTGCTTCTGGTTGAGTAATGGCGATTTTCTTGTCGAAGTCTGCCAGCTTTTACCGTGTAAAGCAAATACAAAGAAGCGCTAATCACTCCACCGATATTCAATAAAAAATGATTTGTAGAACCCAAAGCTAAAAAGATAAAGAGAATCAAAGCCACCCATTTCATTTTCAAAGGAATCACGAAGAAAAACAAAACCTGACGATTAGGGAACAAAATCGCATATGCCAAAAGGAGAGCGGAAATCCCCGCCGTTGCAGAATAAGCAATCATTCCGGGAAGAAAAAAACCCACCAAAAAGATCATCAATGCCCCACCAAAAATAGAAATAAAAAAGTATCGATAAAAGTTTTTAGTCCCCCAAAGTAATTCCAATTCAGAACCAAAACTCCACAGAAGGAGCATTTCGAAAATAAAGCTGATAAAACCCCCAATGCTTATGGGATAAACGAAAAAATGAGTAAAAAACGCTATCCAGTGAATCTCACCCCCGACAACCACTAAAGAATAAAAATATGGCAAAGAAAAAATGGTTGCCAATACTTGTAAGATAAAGGTAATGGAAAATAGAATCAATAAACGAAAGATGCCATCAGTAAGTGTTGGATATCGCACCTCATATTGATATGTTTGCATACTTCAAAGAAGGTCGAGGATGAAAAATAGTCAAGTTAATAATTATCAAGAAATTGCAAAAAGCAAAGTTTTGAAATTTCACAAAATACTTTTGGTTTTTATCACCATCATCGTAGGGATCTCTTTTGGATTGGTCTTGTCTGAGGTTGATGATAGGGATTTGTTTTTACTCAAAGCATATCAACCATCAAAGCCAACTATACTTTATGATCGTTATGGAAAACCTTTTGCTGAACTATTCATCCACAAGTTTGAGCTCACTCCTTTAGAAAGAGTTCCACCAACAGTCTTGAAGACTTTTCTTATCGTAGAAGATGATCAATTCTATCATCATATAGGTTTTGATATTCCGGGAATTTTTCGTGCATTTGTCAAAAACGTGATGGCTGGTCGTATCGTGCAAGGGGGTTCTACTCTCACCCAACAAGTAGCAAAACTCCTCTATTTGAACTACTATAAAGAAAGAAAAAGAACTTACACCCAGAAATTCAAAGAACTAATTTTAGCCCTAAAGTTAGAACAAAATCTTTCCAAAGATGAAATCTTAGAACTATATCTCAACTTAGTGTATTTCGGTCATGGATGTGAAGGACTTAGTTGTGCCTCAAGAATTTATTTCAATAAAAGGGTTGAAGATCTGACCATAGGAGAAGCGGCTCTTTTATCACGACTCCCTAAATCACCCATTGAATTTTCTCCGTATAAATTTCCTGAAAATGCAAGAGAGCAACACCAGTTTGTATTAAATCGTTTAGCCGACGAGGGAATGATTTCAGAAGAAATAGCTCAAAAAATCTTTCATCAATTCTGGGACAAGTATTGGGGAAGCTTCATTACGAATTCTCCTTCCACAAATGTACGAGCAGATCGACTCAATTTAGCTCCTTACTTCACAAATTACGTTGAAACCATTTTGAAAAACGAACCAAGTATAGGATATGAAAAACTCTACGGAGGTGGACTCAAAGTCTATACTACTCTTGACTTAGACTTACAATTAATATCCCAAGAAGAAATGCTACAAACCCTAAAGAGTGCTGATGAGGTTGGAAGAGCTCATGCTTTAGCGGATGGGAAAAGCGGAGTGGATTTAGAACTATTTGACATTTATGAAATTTTATCAAACATCCTTCCTATTGGAAAACCCAAAATCAGTGAACCAACCAATAAGCAAATTTTAGAATCCTATATCGAAGAAAACTTACTAGATAGTTTAGAAGGTCTGACTTTATTTTTACCCTTACAAAATGAAAACTCTGCCTTCACGGAAATCCGAAAAAGAACCTTAGGATTTTCACACAATTTACAAGTAGAAGGTGCCCTTATAAGCATTGATCCTTCCACTGGTGGAATCCGAGCAATGATTGGTGGAAGAGAATTTTCTCCAACAAATCAGTTTAATCGTGCACTTTTCGCCTTAAGACAACCTGGAAGCGCTTTTAAAATCTTTGTCTATGGTTCTGCTATTGAGAATCGAATGATCAATTCCATGTCTGTATTGAGTGATACACCTATGCAAATTATTTTCGATGATGGAACGGTATGGACCCCAACAAATTACGAAGGAAGTTATTATGGATTAGTTCCTGCTACCTTTGCATTTGCTTATTCACTGAATACATGTGCGGTGGATCTTTACAATAAAACTGGTCCGAAACCCATCATTGAATTTGCTCAAAAACTCATGAAGATTACCAACCCTTATCGTCTAAAAGCTGAACCATCACTTTCTTTAGGAGCAAGTGAAATTACACCAAAAGAATTGGCAGTAGCAACCGCAATCATCGCCAATGAAGGGAAAGATGTGATTCCTTACGCTATTCGATATGTGGTTGATGAAAACAATCAAATCATCTATAGCCAAGAAGAGCTCGTAAAACAAAATATCGCACAAAAAGTTCGAACAGGAGAAATCCAAGTAATCTCCGAAGGAACAGCTTTTATCATGAGAAAAATGATGGAAGCCGCCGTCCAAAAAGGAACCCTTACTTCTGGCATACGTGGTCAAAACTTCAAAGGAGATTTTGCAGGAAAAACGGGAACCACATCAAGCTGGTCCGATGCTTGGGTGACGGCATTTAATCCTGAGTTCGTATTTACCCTTTGGTTTGGCTTTGATCGTTCTACTATCACGTTGGGACATGGTCAAGCTGGTGGAAGTGTAGCAGCTCCCACATTAGGACGTATCATGCGTAGATATTACGAAAAAACAAAAAAACCTCTCCCTGAATTTTCCAAAGAAATTCCCGAAGAAGTAGAAACTTTTGAGTGCGGCTATCGATTGAAACCAATAATAAAAGACAATCTTCTTGTTACAGCACCAAATGATTATTCTTGCTACATGTCAGGAAAAATCAAAGATCAAAGAGAAATCTTGATGGAAGAATTAGGAATCACCCCCGAAGAACTCGGTATTGGAGAAAAAAAGAAAATGAGATTTAATGATTAAAAGGAGAACTTATGAAAAGTAAACAAATAGGTCAAGATAAATTAAACACAGAAATGGCAAAAATTTACTTAGAGACTTTAGAAAAACCCAAAAAGCTCGATGTAGGTGAACCAACTTATATCATAGTCAAAGACACAAAGGACTCAGAATATGTCTTTGTAGAATCCGAAATTGGCTCAGGCGTAATCCCCAGAAATCAACTGGTTGATTCCCAACAAAAAATCCAAGTCAATGTAGAAGAAACGTTATTAGCATTCTACATGGGAAACAAAGGCGGTGAGCATTACTTTACTACCATTCCTGTAGCTCCTTATTCAAAAATCATTTTTGAAAAAGCAAAGGCAAACCAAATTCCCCTAAAAGGAACCATCGAAGAAGTTTTAGAACAAGGTTATTTCGTCCGAATAGGAGATGAACTCGCTTTTTGTCCCAAATCCAAAATGCCTGTGAAAGCCTCAAAAGGAATGCAATTTCTTTTTATTGTTTTAGAGAAAGGAAAAGAAAACTATGTAGTATCCCATTCTGATTACTTACAAATCCAAAAAGATCAATACAAAAAAGAATTAATGGAAAAACTAAAATTAGGTTCGGTGGTTTTTGGAAAGATCACAAAGATCACAAAAAGTGGAGCTACAATAGATTTAGGTTTTGGGTTTGAGGCATTTTTGCCTCTAAAAGAAATCACCTACAAAAAAATCGAAACCCCATCAGAAGTATTCAAAACGGGCGAAGAAATCCGCGCCAAAGTAATCCAAATAGACTGGAAGGAAGACAAAATCTTACTTTCCACAAAAGAACTCGAAAAAAACCCATGGCTGGGCGAACTTCCCTTCAAAGTTGGAGACATTGTAGATGCAAAAATTCTGAACGTAAAAAAACAAGGAATTCTGGTTCTTCTTCCAGAGAAGTTTTCTGGCTTCATCCCGACAAAAGAGCTGAATATTACAAAACAAAACGATATTTTTAAAGTTTTCCAAAAAGAGCAAATCATCAAAGCTATGATTACCAAGATAGACAAAGAAAACCAAAAAATTACTCTTTCTTTAAAAGCATTGGATGCCTACTACGAAGATCTGGAATACAAAAAATTCATGCAAAACGCAAAAGAAGAAGAAGTGTCATTGGGTTCCATTTTATTTTCTGAAAAAAATTCTACATAGCAGTTCTTAAAAGAATTTTCTTTTGTTCTTCTAAGTTTTTTAGCTGCTGTTCGTTCATTCGAAGCACTTCTTGGTATTGTTTGATCATCTCTTCTGTAAGTTCATCTTGAAGTTCTTGCAAAACATATTTTAACAATTCTATTCTATCCTCGATGGGCTTTTTTTGGTATTGGTAGTATTCTTCGATTTCTTGTGCTGTAGCACTACGAATAGAAACTTTAGATTGGATTTCCAGCATTCTGCGCTTATAATCTTCTTCTACTTTTTTTTCTTCAGGAGTCATGCGTCTGGGGATTAAAGAGTTATTGGGAAACTTCTGACGAAGTCGATCGAAGGCTTCCATTTGCTCATCGGTATAAGGAAGACCTGTTTGAGGATTAATGGGATTTCCTTCACTTACTTTTTCCAAGATTTCAGGTTCTTCTTCGTCCGATGGAGTTTCTTCACCAACGGCTTGATCTTTTACCCCTTCCTTCCAGAATTCTGTATCGTAAAGAGATTGCTGTTTTTTTGTTCTTTCAAAAGTTCCTTTGGATTCCCTTGAAGATCCACCAAAAAGCAAAGCCAGTGCCTCTTTGTCTTCGCTGATTTTTTCTTCGGGTGAGGGTTGGGAATACAAAATCCATATCAATACAAAAAACGAAAATCCCAAAAAAGCCAACGTGGATTTTTTAGTTTTCATGATTAAATAATTTTTTTTCTTCTTTAGAAAAAGCAATTGTTTATTTTTTTCTCAATAGATACAAACCCACTCCTTCTTTTTGAGGATCATACTCATCCAAAAGATAGAAATCATAAATGTATTTTTCTTCGATGATTTCTGTATTTTGGAATAATTCTAATAAATACGCTCTCGCAAATGTTCGAAAAGCATTGAAATATATTCGATTTTCTCTTCCCACTAAAGTACTCAAAAATAAGTATCCTTTTTTCTTTATAACACGTATGAGTTCTTGAATTGCTTTTTCACTTCCTTGAGGATCAAGATCATCACCATATCTTCCCAAACCTACATGCTCAATCACACACAAAGAAGAAATGGTTTCTACATATTCATCAGGAAAAGGTAAATTCACAATAGAACCTTTCAAGAAATAAAAATTTGGAAGACTCACACCCCTTGGAGGTCGAATATCTATGAAAGTCACAGGAATATTTTGGGAGATAATCCCCATCGTCATAAGGGAACTTCCCACATCATAATGATGAGAAGGTTTGATTCGAAAAATATGATAAGCAAACCAGGTATCTTGGTAAAAAAATACAGGATCAACAGGAGTATAATCCAACTTCTCATTAAGTTCAGGATACAAAATGATTTTTTCTTCTGAGGGATGAAGTTTCAAAAATGTCTGTAAATCTTGTAGATAAATCCTAACTCTCTTCAAAAACGTAAAAGGCTGGAAACGAAAAAAACGATATATACCTCTTCCCAAAAATCGAAGGGATTCTCTATAAGAAATGTTTTTGTAAACATTCATTATGTTTTTTTATAAATAGAATACTTTAAAGGCTTAAAGGGACTTGTAATTCCAATCAAATTTTCTGACAATCCCAGAACAAGATATCCATTTCGTTTCGTAAAATGATAAATTTTATTTATGATCTCTTCTCTTTCGGATTGATCAAAATAAATCAAAACATTTCGCAAAAAGACAATATCAAATTCCTTTGTGAAAGGATAAGGTGATAAAACATTCAAAATGCGAAAGTAAACAAAACTTCTTACTTGTGGTTTGACGATATAAAAATCTTCTGAGGAATGATACTGAAAAAAACCATGTAATATATTTTTTTTTGATTTCACATAAGACATCTTCCAGCTCTCATAGGTTCCCTTGATGGCTTTTTGTATGTTTTCTTTGGAAACATCGGTTGCTAAAACTTTGAACTTTTCGTTTGATAAATCAGGTTTTTCTAACAAAGCAGAAATTACGATGCTATAGGCTTCTTCTCCTGTGGAACATCCATTCGACCAAATGTGTAAGTATTCTTGCTGGTTGTAAAAATTTCGGATATACCAACGCACAAAAGCAAAATGTATCGGATCACGAAAAAAAAACGTATAATTCGTAACTAATGATTGAACAAGTAAATTCTTTACTTCCCCCGTTTTGTCTTTTAGAACTGCTTCATAAAATTCTTCATATGTTTTGTAGGCACGATCCTCTCCGATATATTTTGCCAATCGATTTTCTACCAAATATTTTTTTTCTTTCAATTCAATCCCAGTAAGCTCATAGAAAACCTTTTTCAATTTACGAAAAGTAGAGTCTTTGAGCTTGACTTCCATTAAAAAATAATAACATCTTTTGTGGTAAATCGGGATTGAATTTCTTGTTTTAATTCAGGAACTTGATATTTATCACAAAGATTGAGTAAGATTTTTAATTCTTTTTCTGTATTGATTCGTTTGCTATAGTTTTCTATTATTTTTCGGACTAAGATTTGATAATCTTCTTCGCGAAAGATAATTTCTTGCATTTGTTTTAAGTTTATTTCGTATTCTTTGTGAACTTCTTTTAAATACTCACTGAAATTATTTACAGCTCCCTTTTCAACTATGATAGATTGATAGTGATTAAAAATTTCAATTAACATATTTTTGCTTTCATTTAGAGCTTCTCTTGTTTTTATAATGGTGGATTCATTTAATTGATGGAAATCCGAAAATTCCTTTTGGATTTTTGAATAGACATTTTCTATATCGTTAATAATACTATTTTCTTTCTGAATTTCTTCCAAGTGATATTGAACTTCTTGTTTTATTTTATTATTGTTGTTATTGATTTCTTCTCGAATTTTTTGAGAGAATGTTTGTATTTTCTCCGTGAAATTTTGTAGTTCCTGTGCCAAAACATCAAACACTTTGTTGGATCCTCCTCGATTTGCTTCAATGGAAAGATTCAAAGAAAGCATCTTCATCCGCTCAGCTATATCTTGAATGTTTTTTACTAATTCTAAATTCTTTTCATAATCTTTTGAAATTGACTCTGTAAAAGTTATGTTTTTTTGTTGGAAGTTTTTTATAAACTCAAAGAAATTCAGCATTTTTTGGTTTTGTTCTAATAGCAAATCACTTGTGATTTTTGAGGTTTCTTGCATTTTTTGGAGTTCTTGATTTAACTCTTCATGACGAAAATTAAAATCACTTGATAAATTATGAACATCAAGGTATAGAGTATTTATATCTGCAAAAAAAGAACGAACATATTCATTAAAAAAATCAATAATAATCTCAATTGCTATGAAAATTAGGTATAACTCTCTATTTGTCAATTTTTCGATTATTCTAATAGTGAGATTTAAATATCCTTCATAGATTTTTTGTATTTTTTCTTCATGTTCTAAATGGCTCCTTAAACTTTCATATACATCTTCATGTTCTATATCTTTTTCTAATTGCTTTAGACTTTCAAATTCTTCCTTGAAGTTCTTAAAAAAATCTTGAGCCACATCTGAGTCTTTTAGCTGATGTAGGCTCGACTCTAATTTCAACAAAATATTTTTATTAGTTAGTTGAGGCTCTTTAATTTTAGACAATAATAATCTCTGTATATCAAACTGAGTTCTGCATATTTTACTATAATTAAACATCAAATACAAAAAAAGCCCTATTGTGATGAGAAATTTAAATAAGACCAATGAATACTGAACTCTATCTGGAACAAAAAAAAGAATAAAAACCATTATCACTTCTAATAAAACTATGATTGTAGCGATTAATAAACTTCTCCGCATAGTTCGAAACTTCATCTAAAAATCCTTAAAATCCTTGAATTCTAAATCTTCTAAAGGAATTTTATCTTCGGGTTTTATATGTATGGTTTTTAATTTTGCTTGAACTGGTTCTTGTTTCTTCACTATTCGTTTTTCTGTTTCGGGAAGTTTCTGGTTGGTTGTTTTTAGTTCCTGTTCGTTTGGTTTTTTTATTAATCTGTTTAATTCATTGATAGTGCCATTTATCTGCATGATTTGAGATTGTAATTCTTCGGCTAAAGAAGCGTTTTCTTCTGAACTCGATGCAATAAATTGAGTGGATTGATTGATTTGAGAAATTGAAGACGTAATTTGCTGAGCTCCTTTTGCTTGTTCTTTGAAAGCCACAACAACTTCATTCAAAAGAACTAAAAGTTTATTAATACTTTCACTCGTTTTATGTAATGCTTCCATTGTTTGCTGCAATTTATCTTGACCTTTTTCTATACTTTCTTGGATTGATAAAATCAAATCCATAGTTTCTTTAGAAGATTCCGCACTTTTTTGAGCTAAGGATTTTACTTGATCTGCAACAACGGCGAATCCTCTTCCTGCATCTCCTGCTCTTGCAGCTTCTACTGCGGCATTAAGTGCCAATATATTTGTTTGAAAAGCTATGTCCTCAATGGCTTTGTTGATTTTGTTGATTTTTTTTGCATTTTCTATAATTTGATTCATCGCTTGTAATAAATCTTGAGAATTTTTCTTGGTAGTTTCTGTGTTTTGCACGGTATCTTCCATAAGAGTTTTTCCTTCATTAACGCTTTTACTGTTGGAATCGATGATGGATTGAAGTTCTTCTATACTTGCTGTGATTTCCTCTACCAAGCTTGCTAATTGACTTGATTGGGACGACAAAACTTGCGAGGATCTACTCACTTGATCTGTTGCCTTTTGAACATAATCCGATGAATCAACTAAACTATGGATTATTTTAGATAAAATATTCGTTAAATTTCTTCCCATCATAATAGAAACCAAAATAATAAATACAAAAATAACAATTGTTAACACCAACAATAATATCATTAAAAAATTACTTTGCTTTAATATTTCCCTAGGCTGATCTTGACCATAGTATTTCACTACATAGTCAACTAATTCATCAACAAGATCAATATATTGTACAGATATTTCAAAATACTTTCCTCTCATTGCATAGCTGCCAATTTGCTCGATGATTTTTTCTCTCTGTTCTTCATCATTTGTTCGAATAGCTTCTTCCATCTTATTATATATTTTGTTTAACTCATTGTGATATTCCTCTTTCACTTTTAATACTTTTTGATAAATCTGATCTTCTTCTTCAGTTCTCACAATAGGATCGTAAATCTTATATGATTTATCCTCAAAGTCTATAGCTTCTTTCAGATTATCCAATCTTCGTTTTAGATCCATGCCACCCGTTTTGTATTCAGCATAAAATGCCAAAATACTACGACGTTGATTCACTACAGCAATTTCAACATCAAAAATACTATGAATAGAAGGAATACTTACATCTGATAATTCTTTTATAGAGTTGTAGAGTTTAAATACAGTAAATCCAGACAAACCTAAAACAACAACAAATCCTAAAAAAACCAGACCAAAAGCCATGATCAATTGTGTTTGAACTGTTTTGTTTTTAAACATAAACTACTCCTTTATTTGTTCATGAAGTTCGATGATTTCCTCCGTGGTAAGGATTTTCTGAATATCTAATATGATTACTACATCATCATGGTATTGGGCTATACCATGAATGTATTTGCTTTTGAATTTAAAGCCAATTTCATGGGGTTGTTGGATTTCACTTTCATCAAGAGTGATCACGTCTTTAACACTATCAACTACTAATCCTAATAAAGAACTCTGATTCTCGCTTTCCAAGTTAATAATAATAAAAATCGTTCTCTCAGTATAAGCAACTTCTGGCAGTCCAAACTTCAAACGTAGATCCAAAACAGGAATGATTTTCCCTCTAAGATTGATCACACCCTTTAAATAAGAAGAAACATCATACAGAGGATAAATGGGCTGATAACTTATGACTTCTTGAACAAGAGGTAAAGAGATTGCAAATTGTTCTTTTTCAATTGTAAAAACCAAGTATTTGTTTTTAATTTCGTTCATATCATTCTAACAACATCTTTACGATTTGAATGAATTTTTCTCCTTCAAAAGGTTTAACAATCCAACCTGTTGCTCCATATTCTTTTGCTTTCTCAATTTTCGCTTTTTCCACTTCTGTCGTTAACATAAGTATCGGTGTTTCCTTATCAAAACTTCTAATGTGCTTGATTAAACTAATACCATCAATATGAGGCATATTTACATCCAAGACATACAAACGTATATCATCTTTGTATGTTTTTGCTTTTTCTAATGCATCTTTTCCGTCTTTAGCTTCTAATATGCTATAATCTTTAAAATACATAGTCAAAGTTTTTTTCACAATATCCAAAATGATCTCTGAATCATCCGCCAAAAGGATATGCTTCATAAGAACTCCTTAGCTTAACAATTTCTCCATTAAATTTTCAATATCAATAACAAAACCAATGCTTCCGTCTCCAAAAATGGTTCCACCAGCATAGAGATGATTTTTCACTAGAGCTCCTAAATTGCGTATCACAATTTCTTGCTTTCCTATGATTTCATCCACAACGATACAGACTTTTTGATTTTCGTATTTTATCACTAAAGATTGATAAATGCCTTTTTGCTTTGGTATTCCTTTGTCGAGTAAAATTTCTTCAAAAAAATAGACAGGCATCAAAACACCCTCCTTTCGAACAAACAATTGTTCCTGATTCAATACTTCAAAGCGATCGAATACATAAACTTCTTCGATATACTGAAAAGGGAATACAAAGTTTGTTTGTAGAACTTTTACGACAAAACCATCAATAATCGCTAAAGTTAGAGGAATTTTTAAAATCCAACGACAGAATTCTCCTTCTTTACTTTGGATTTCTATTTTTCCTTGTAAGGACTCGATTGCTCTCTTCACTACATCCAATCCAACTCCTCTCCCAGAGATAGAGGTGGTTTCTTCTTTTGTGGTAAGTCCTGGAACAAACATAAGCTCATACACTTGTCGTTCGTTTAAGTTCACGGCATTTTCTTCAGAAATCACATGCATCTCGACGGCTTTTTTCAAAATTTTTTGCTTCTGAATACCTCTACCATCATCTTCAACTGTGATCCAAACTTCACTTCCTTTGTTTTCTGCCATGAGTTGAATCTTTCCTGTTTTGGATTTGTTTTTTTGTAAACGCTCTTCTATGGTTTCAATTCCATGATCAATAGCATTTCTCAAAATATGAATCATTGGTTCATACAAAAGTTCTATTACGCTACGGTCCAATTCCGTTTCTTCTCCTTTGGTTTCTGTAGTTACAATTTTATTTAGTTCTTTTGCAGTGTTTCTTGCTACCACTTTGAGCTTATTAAATAATTCCCTAATAGGTAGCATTCCCAATGTCAAAACAATGTTTTTAACCATTGAAGTGATCATGTCGATCTGGTTCAATGTCCTATCCGAAAAATCAATTTTGTATTTCGATTTCAAATCAAAAATTTCTTGTTTTAGGATCGATTGATTGATTACTAACTCCCCTACTAAGTCTACTAATGTATTTAATTTATGACTTGCCACTTTTACGTAATGACCTTCTAAAATTTTCTTTTTGATTCTTTCTTGTTTTTTTAAGGCTTTTTCTAAGTCGTCTGATTTGATATATCCATCTTTTATGGCTATTTGCCCAAAGGGTTGATGTTGTTCTTTTTGTTTTTGTAAAATTTTTTCTAATTGTTCTAACTGAAGTTTTCCTTCTTCTTGTAGGATTTCCCCTAACTTTTTGTATTCTAACTTAGAAGCAATTTCCTTCATGATTTTAACGTAACTAAATATATTTATCGTTTTGAATTCTTTGATTAATCTTTGAATATCAAATTCCTTAGATTGGATTTCTATAAAAAAAACATCTTGTAATGTTTGAAGGAGCTTTATCCCCAAGAAGATTATATCAATCAATTCTTTGCTTAGATAAATCTTACCATCACGAGCTTTAGCGAAAATTTCTTCAATCGTGTGGCATATATCTTCGTAATTTTTTAAACCCAAAAAACCAGAAGATCCCTTAATGGTATGTACACTTCGAAAGATTTGATTTAATATTTCTTTGCTTCTTGGATCATATTCTAACTCAATCAAATTGATTTGGATGTTATCTAAATGCTCTTTTGTTTCATAATAAAACTTTCTTAAAAGCTCCAAATCATCTGTTAGTTGATCAAAATAATTTGATGAGTAAAGTTCTGATTCTTCTTGTCTTGTAGAAGTGCTGATAGCACTTTCGAATTTTATATTTTCTTGATTTTCATTTTGAATGCTTGATTCGGGTAAATACTTTTCTATAACTTCTTTTAAATCCGATAGAGTTTTCTCTAATTTTTGAGGATATTTGATTTGTTTTGGTATTTCTTTCATGATAGTTTGTAGTTTTTCTTTTTCTTCAGTTTGGATTGTTTCTGCTAACTCTGACAAAGAATTTTGGAGTTCAATAACTTTTACTAAGTTTCCCTTTTCGATTTCTCTAATATTGGCATGAATTTGATGAAATAATACTTCCCGATCCATACCATTTCTTTTGAAGACACTTCCCTTTCTTAAAAAGCTTATCGACTTTTGTTATTTTATAATCTAATTACAAAAAAAAATTTTTTTGTACCTTATACATGAGATAAAATCAATTATACATTTTTAAATAAGGCTGGATTTAGAATTTGTGTGATTTGAACACCATAATATTCATCAACTATGATTAATCGTCCTCTACCAAACAATCGTTCGTTAATGTAAATATCCACTTCATCCCCCACGTTTTTATCCAATTCAATGATGGAACCTTCCCCCAAATGGATTATGTCCTTAATAAACAAAAATGTCCTTCCTAATTCAACAACAAAACGAACATTAATATCATATAATGTTTTTAAATCGACTCCTGCCTTTTGAACTTCCGTTGTATCTACCGTAGGAGATGCAGTAAAAAGAGTACCTCCAAATTCTCCCAAAGAAACATTACGTAAATCTTCATCACTGATTGTAACATCAGATTGAGGAAGGTTGTTCAAAAGATCCGTTATTTGTTGAATTTCTGCTGAAGAATCACTTTGCTTTCCTAAATTCGCTCCAATGTCGCTAGAACCTAAAAGCGCATCTAACTGCTCTTCACTCAATGTGGATTCTTCAAAATCATCCGCCATATCTTAATTTTTATTCAAATGTATAGCATTATCAACTATTTTATGCATCAACAGATATTTGTCTTCTTTTGTTTTGAAAAAATCTCTTTAAAATTTGACTACATTCCTCACACTTTATATATTCATATTCTGGGTGGTGATTTAACTTACGATCATCAAAAACTTGATATTTACTTACAATCGCTCCGCCTTTTTCGTCGATAGCACCAAAGACAACTTTTGATATCCTTGTTTGGATAATGGCACCTGAACACATCAAACACGGCTCTAAGGTGGTATATAGAATACAACCATCTAATCGCCAAGTCTTGAGTTTTTTGCAAGCTTTGATGATAGCTACCACCTCAGCATGATAAATCCCATTGTTTTTCGTAACTCGGAGGTTATGTCCTTTTGAAATTATTTTCCCTTCTTTCACAAGAACAGCTCCTACTGGAACCTCCCATTTTTTTTCTGCTAATTTTGCCTGTTTGAGAGCTACGTTTAAATAATATTCATGAGAAAAATTCATCACAAGACCATCTTTGCATGATCGATGATTTCCTTGATTTGATCCAGCCTTTGACGACACTTATAAGTCATGGATGGATGACGAACCATCAAACTACGATAACGAACTTGTAATTGGGTCAAATCCTGAATGAGTTCTAATGCCCGATATTTGATCGGTCTTCCCTTTTGAGAATTGAAGTTTTGCATAATTTGATGAAACATTCTTTCTAATTTTAAAAATTGATTCATAGCTTCATCGGAATGAATACCATCTTCTTGTTTGTAATATCTTTTTACCCGAAAAGGAAAATGAATTTCATCAAATCCATATTGGTTGAGGACATCGTTAATAATCTTCAAAATCATTGGGTCATTACTAAAAACTCGATTCAAGAACTCACGAAAAGCTTCTTTATAGACTGTATTTTCATTTTGTTTTTTTTCTTGTTTTTGTTGGTCTTGGGGTTTTTGTTGGGTTTGTAAAATTGGAACTCCTCCCTTCAAACGTTCATAAGCCTCAAGGAGGAGTTTTGCTTTTTCGACATCTCCACCCTTGTCAGGGTGGAATTGTTTGATTTTTGCACGAAAAGCCGCTTTTACTTTTTCTGAGCTATCTCCTGGTTGCACTCCTAAAATTTGGCAATATTCTAGTATAGTCCTCATGGATTTCTATAAAAATCCAAAACTGCAAAACGAGTTATTTGCGCTGTATTTAAGAAATCTCTGCCAGTTATTTCAATCAATAATTTCTTTTTATCTTCGTCTAGTGTTTCGATGACTTTTCTGATGTTGTATTCAGGGTCTCTTTCCACATCGTATTTTGGATCCCGAGTATATTTTTCTCCAAAGATTTTTTGTATGCTTTTATCCAATTCATAGGCATGCTCTGTTGAATATTGAGTTAATTCCCAAACAACATCATAGTAGTTAATCGTTTCTTTACCTTGAAGATACTTTTGAAAGTTGTCAAAAACTAATGGCTCTTTTTGCAAATAACTTGATAAAGCCCTAGTAAAATCATTGGGTGAAATATAATCTTTCTCTAAGTACACATTCACGAAATCTTCGTAAATAAAATGCTTATTTTTCAAAACTTGTGTGGTTCTATCTTGAAATCCTTTTTTATCAAAAGACAAGATATATCTTACATAATACCAAGTATTTCCTTCGGGGACAGCTCTTGCATGATAAGGTTGTGCCAAATCTTGATAGTAATGTAAGGTCCAAGCTAAGAATCGGTATGCCCAGTAAGGATGATTTGTTTTTTTCGCATATTTCGCCAATTTCGTGAAAAGAACAATTCGCTCCACTGCCATGCCTTCCAGTAAGAAGGGAGCAAAATTCCTTACAAGCCATGGTTCATGCATAAACTGCATGTGGAAAGGGGCTTTGCTACTTTCTCCTTCTGGTTCTCCATAGGGTTGCTTACCATAACCGTACTCTTGAATTTCCCATAAATGGTGATCCATTACCCAGTCTGGCTCATCAGAAAAGGTTATCAAAATGGATCGCAAAGAAACCTTTTTCTTTGAGACATCCTCAAAAACAAAATAGAAACCCTGGTCTTTGTAGTAGGGATAAACTTCTTTCGTTGGAATAATTTTTTGTTTTGGTTTTTCTCCGGGCAAAACTCGATTTACCAAATAAAATTTCGTTTCTGGATTCAAACGAGCTGCTTTTAAAAAACTTGCTAATGTGGGGTTTTCTTTGTCAAAGGGTTTTTCTAAATATTTTGGATTCATTCGATTTGGTCGGTAAGAATATAACCATTCATAATATTCTTTAAAAAGTTTATAGAGACCTTCTCGTTCTTTCGCAAGGAAATCCTCAAAACTTTCTACTTCTACTTCTTGATCTAAGAAATGAAATTCTGGATGAGATAAAGCTTTTTGAGTTATCAAATAATGCCCACCCCATCCATAAATATCCTCAAACAGAAAAGTAAGGGAAACCAAACCAACGAAAAAAATATTAAATTGATTTTTCAGTGTCTTCATAAGAAGAAACATCTTTCAATCTTGTTAAGTAGAAATTACTAATGTATAAAAAAACGAAAAAAATCAAAAACGAAATCCAAGCTACTAAAAAAGAACTCAAAATTGGATTTCGAAACCTTTGCTCAAAGAAAAAAAACAGCGCTACCAACGAAAAAAGAACAAAAGCAATCAGAAAAATCAAACTCACTACAAAGTAAAACAGAGAGAAAAAAGCAAAAGTAAGTTTTTTTCTAACAACAAACTGAAGATATTGTTTGAAATACAAAAAAAACGTTCTGGGTTTGATTAATATTTCATACAGGATAAAAACAAAATTTTCGATTCTTCGAAAATACTTTTCTTTTTCCTCAGCAGTTAATGGTTTGGATAAAGATGGATTTTTCTCAAGCACTAATCGTTATTCTTTTTGATTAATAGTCCCAATAGTAAACCAATCACAAAACCAATCAAAATTGCAATAATGGAAGATCGTTGTGGATTTTCTTTTACGTATCTACCAACGGAATCGATGAATTCTTCTGCACCTGCCCCATAAACCTTGGCTTTCTCTCGCAATAATCTCAATTCTTCTTCTGCTTTCACCCTGATGGATTCTAACTTTTGTTTGAGTTCTTCATAAGCTTGCTGGAATTTTGATATTTCTTGTTGGTTTTGTTCTTGCATAAGCTTCTCCCAGATGGTAGAGTAAATTCTAAGTTAAGTTTCCTTCAAGTATTTTTTCTAAAATAAAGAAAATTTGCCTTGATTTCTTTATTTTGATAATTGATGACCCTGTAAGACAATTAGTGATTCCCAGTGAGCTGTATGTGGGAAAGGATCACCAAAAACTATATATTTTACTTGATAAAATTTTTTTAGTATTTCGATTTCGTCCTTTTGTTTTTGAGGATTACATGATAAATAAAGTATCCAACGAATTTGTTTTTGATGTTTTATGATCCAGTTGATGAGGTTTTTATGAAGACCACTTCTGGGAGGATCTAAAATCAAAACTGTATTTTCGCTGGGTTTGATATCCAATTTTTTTGTTAGATCTTTGGCTTGAAACTCAAAAGAAGTCATTTTTGGAGAGGAACGAAGATAATATTCAAAGTTCACCTTAGCCCATGCAATGGATGATTCACTGAATTCAACTCCCATCATATCTTTTATAGAATAAGTATCCGACAAGCGATCATAAACTAATAAAAGCAATGTTCCCACTCCACAGAATAAATCCATCAAAGAAATAGAAGATGGAAGAGCTCTAGTTTTTCTAAGAAACTGAATCGCCTTTCCCATCATTTGAGTTATGACAGAAGTATGGGGTTGAAAAAAAGAATCTGGTGGGATTTGAAACTTCAAATCAGCGAAAGAGATTTCAAAATATGGCATGCCTAAAAGAACTTTCCCATTCAGTACATTTGAAACTTCAGAAAATGTCCCTGTATAACACTCCTTTAGGGAAATGGTTTTTTGGAATTGGTCCTGAAGTTCTTTTAGTTTTTGTATGAACTTTTGTAAAAAATTTTGGTATGATTGTTTTAACACTTCGTTGTGGTGATAATTTTCGTTTATCGTTAAAATTACGAAGATGCTATCTCCAACTCGTAGGGTTATATATTTTATGACCCCTTGATGGAGTTTTCGTGAATACCCCAAATTTGGGTATTCTTTTAGCAAGTTTCGAAAAGACAAAAGAATCTCATTGGCTTCTTGGGATTGGATTTCGCATTGTTCGATATCCACAATGGAATTGTAATCATAGAGTTTTCGTAAACCAACTTTTTCCTCGGTTACCACAAAATCCATGCGGTTGCGATAGTGATACTTTTGAGATGGCAATACTTCTTCTATCTTGAGTGAGAACTCTTTTTGGTAATAATTTTTTAGTTCTTGTGTTTTTAACCCCCATTGATAGGGATAATCCAAATGTTGACCTTTGCAACCCCCACATTCGCTAAAATATCTGCATTTTGGTTCAACCAGATGAGAAAAGTTTGAGTTTCTTTCGAGCTTGATGAGTTGTGCATGCCTTTTTTGAATTTTTACTTCTACGATGTCTCCAGGAACCACAAAAGGAATTGATAAGTGGGAATTTTTAAAAAGTATCTCTCCTTCTAAGTTTGAAAGTAACTTGTGAATTTGAAACTTCATATTCCTATTGACTTTTTTTCTTTTCTACTAAAATTGCCGATGGTAGTAAAAAAGTCAATATGGAATGGTTATTGTTATTACTTTTGGGTTCTTTAGCTTCAGGTGCGGCGTATTATCTACTAAGAGAAACCGAAGAAGAAAAACCAAACAAAATCGAAAGAAGCGAAGCTCCACAAGAACCTCAACAACAAAAAGAAACTCCTCCCATCCCCGAAGCAAAACAGAAAATCGTATTTAGGGTTGATGAAGATGACTTACAGAAATTCAGAAGTGTCATTCAATCGATCCCAACACCATTACAACCAACAGTAAAAGAAACTACGGATCTTCACAAAACTGTTGAAGAAATCAAAACCGAAATTCGTAAAAAAAGAAAACCTCTAAAAGTGACATACACAACTGACGAAATCATACCTCGAACCTCTCCTTTTTCTCGGCATCGAAGACCATTACTTAATGCAGAAAAATTTGTCGAAGAACAACGAGCAAAAGAAGCTCTATCCATATACGAACGGATCGAAAAGCGCATTCCTGACGAAGGAATCCAAAAAAAAATTCGAACCAACATCGAAGACATCAAAAAATGGCTTATGGGGATTGAAGAAGATGAACCGATTGAATTTCCAGAAATCATAATTCCTTTATCCACGCAAGTAGTAGCCTTAGAAAAATTCAACGAAGGGCTTTTGAGAATCTCAGAAGATATTGCAAGAGAAATCACCAAAATCATGGGGGAAACCCTCAAAGAACTCAAACCCAAAATAGAACTACCCGAAGCCACCATAACAGCAAAAGAACTTCGAGTGGAAAGTGCTTCCTTCCAAAAAGACATACAATCCAAAGGCATCCAATCCGAAATCATACAAAGCCAACAAATCACCGCAGGAAAATCTACTCTTCAACCCCTAACCCAAGAACAAGTCAGCACAAAAACTACTACCCAATCTCCTCAATACCAACCTGCAACAACAGAAATCCCTCAATCCAACGAAATCACAGACTACTCAAAAACTCCAACCACCAGCCAAATACCCACAACTCATGAAACAGCAAAAGAACTTCGAGTGGAAAGTGCTTCCTTCCAAAAAGACATACAATCCAAAGGCATCCAATCCGAAATCATACAAAGCCAACAAATCACCGCAGGAAAATCTACTTTTCAACCCCTAACCCAAGAACAAGTCAGTACAAAAACTACTACCCAATCTCCTCAATACCAAGCTGCAACAACAGAAATCCCTCAATCCAACGAAATCACAGACTACTCAAAAACTCCAACCACCAGCCAAATACCCATAACTCATGAAACAGCAAAAGAAAAGAAGTTTGCTTCAACGTTGGAACAAAAACCTGAAGAAACAGAAAAAAAGATAGAAATCCCCATGAGTTGGGAAGAACTCAAAAAAACCATCATCGAAGAACTAAAAAAAGAATTTAAAACCTTTTCTTTCCAAGGAGATTGGGAAATACAAAAAGAAATAAAAGCCCAGAAAAAAGAGCTTCCTAATATATACTATTACATTCCTTCGTTTGTTTACGATGATGAAGTTCCTGAGTCCCGAAAACAAGTAGCAATCCCTGCAATTACTCTCACAAGAAAGGAACTACCGATTGGGCAGACTGTTCCTTCTCGTTTTGAAGATTATTTGAAAGAACTTGATCAAACTCAAGAATGGAAGTTTGATGAAAAAGGAAATCTGATAACCGACGGTTGGACCGACGAAGATTTCGAAAGAGAATGGGAAAAATTTAAACATTTGCCATTAATTGATCGAAGAAGTGGGAAGGATCGCAGAAAAGAATTTGTATTTGATCCCAATCGACCTGATCGACGCTCAGGACAGGATCGCCGAAAAGTCAATCTTTTCGAGGAAAGAGAAAAGTTTTTGGAAAAATACGAAAAACACCAAGAAAGAAAAAAGTTCTTAGAAGAAAAAAAAGAAGAGTTCGAACAAGCTTTAAGAACCCAAGCACGTGAAAAACAAACCTTAGAATCCTTAGAAGCAAAAGATATTTTTATTCCTGTTCTTCCTACTCAAACTAATCAATTTGGAATGACTACATTTAGTCCTTTGGGGGCTTCCACCCCATCTCAGCTCCAAGAACAAGAAGAAATAGATTTGCCCGAAGGTATCCAACAAGCCATCGAAGAAATCCAAAATTCTTTTAATACCATCAAGATCGAAGCAGAACCTCTAAGAGAAGAACTTGATAACACAGAAGAATTAGAAAATATCCTCAAAAACGTAAAACCAACAAAACCAACAAAGAAAAAAGAAACTCTTACAAAAGATAAAGAAGCTTCTGAAGCTTTAGAATTACCCGAAGCAATCGTCGATGAAATCGAGAGAAAAAATGGTGCTCCCATCATCAACATCGATGAACTTGAACTACAAGAGGACTGGTTTGAAGATAAAAAACAAGAAGTTGGAGAAGAATCCATCAAGATGGTATCAACTCCTTTTAACAAAAATGATCTTGTTCTTCTAGAAATGCCAGAAGCTGAAGAAATATTCGAAAATCAAACGATAAGTGAAGAAATCCCCACAACGATCATCTCCACCAAATCAGTTCACGAAAGTTTAGCATCAGAACAACCTCTCTCTTCCTCAGAGCAGATCACCTCCAAACCAGATATTTCAACATCCACAAAAGAAATCAGCCCTGAACTATATGTTTTAGATATACCTGATTTTGAAGAAGAAGCCACATCCGAAAAAGTTCAAGGTTATGATTTGTTTTCTTATTCTGATTTGAATGTTTTAGATTTACCTGAAACCCCCGATGATTTTTCCATGGACTTGGAATCAAAACCACAAGAAACCATCTCTAAAGTGGAATTCCAAAACCCTGCTTTGGTATCTTTAGATTTACCTGAAACCCCCGATGATTTTTCCACGGACTTGGAATCAAAACCACAAGAAACCATCTCTAAAGTGGAATTCCTCAATCCTGACTTATTAACATTACATTTACCTGACCCGGAAGAAATTCAAGATGAATTCACGAAAACCACAGAAACCCTATTTACACCTTCTGGCTTTCCTCAAACCAGTGAAATGCCCCACACTGCACAACAAGAACAAGAACGAGGAATGTTAGAACCCTTCGATCAAACTGAACCTCAAGAACAAGAAGGTGACAACACGCCCACTACCGGTTCAGCAAAGAAAGAAACCCTCCATCAGCAACTGGGTGAAGGAGTGGAAGATTTGGAATTACCCCCTATGGATTTATCAGAATCCAAACCACCTGTTCAAGAAATTCGGGGTGTTCTTGAACTCAAAACCCCCGAAGAAGAAGATGCTCCCTTCTTAACGCTAACGTATGATTTTAGCAAAATCCCTAATGCCTTTCAATTGAGTAAAGATTATCATACACTAGAATATGTTTATTATAAATACAAACCTCTTCTTATCAAAGCCCAAGAATTTGCACGTAGAAAAATGCTAAAAAATGCTTTAAACTACTATCGTATGGTAAAATCCCAAAACATTCCTCCAGAGTTCAAAAGGATGATCAATCGAAACATACAAGATATCACTGATTATATTGAAAAATACCTCATGGGAAGAAGTAGTGATTAGTTTTTTTAAAAAGTTCTACAAGTCGAAACAATACTAAATAACTTGGTCTTATGAAAAAACAACTTGTGGGATACTCAGTGAAAAATCAATCCATCGAGCTCTACTATCAAGAAAATCCAGAGGCTTTTTTTTCGGTATTGTTCATTGGTGGTGTTCATGGCAATGAGTCCGAAGGGTTTCTTTTTTTGGAACGTTTTATTCATGAAGTTAGCCAACAAAATCTTGTGATCCCGGATAAAATCAATCTTTGGATTTGTCCTAGAATGAATCCTGATGGTTGTTCCGTTCTTCGAAGAACCAATCACAATAACGTGGACCTAAACCGAAACCTTCCGACAAAGGATTGGAGCTCCGAATTTACAGACCCCAAGTATTATCCTGGACCATATCCAGCAAGTGAACCCGAAACAAAAATAACCATGATGCTAATAGAAAGAATCCAACCCAAATTCATTATCTCTTTTCATTCATATGAAAACCCCATGATTAACTATAACGGGAATTGCTATGATTTAGCAAAAGCCATGTCGGAATACAATCACTTAGAACCTAAATCCGACATTGGTTATCCTACTCCCGGTAGCTTAGGAACATATGCCGGTTGGGAAAGAAACATTCCTACAATCACATTGGAAATCTTACGGAATCAGCCACCTGAAGAAGTTTGGGAACAACACCTCAAAGCAATACTGGTTTCGCTTGAGTTTTATCTATAAACGGAAAAATTTTCTTTTCTAAACTCTGAATTTCAAACGGATGGAATCATGGAAGAGCATATTGAAAAATTAAAAACAACCATAAATAAAGCCTACGAAGATCCTGACTTCAAAAAAAACAAAGAATATCATTCAGCAATCCAAGAAGTGATTGATTTACTAAACCAAGGGATTGTGCGAGTTGCTGAGCGAATTTCAGTAGGAAATTGGAAAACCAATGAATGGATAAAAAAAGCCATTATCTTATACTTTCGAATAGAAGATATGAAAACCATCACAGCGGGAGATTTAGTTTTTTATGATAAAATCCCTGTTCGGATTGATCACCAACAACGAGGAGTTCGAGTTGTTCCCCATGGTTTGGTTCGTTATGGTGCTTACGTAGAAAAAGGCGTCGTCATGATGCCAAGTTATGTGAATATCGGAGCTTACGTAGATACAGGAACCATGATTGATACGTGGGCAACGGTGGGTTCCTGTGCTCAAATTGGAAAAAATGTTCATCTGAGTGGTGGTGTGGGGATTGGGGGAGTTTTGGAACCACCCCAAGCAACTCCTGTGATTATCGAGGACAATGCTTTCATTGGTTCTCGTGCCATCATCGTTGAAGGTGTGATTGTGGAAGAAAGAGCTGTGATCGGCGCAGGTGTGATTTTGACTGCCTCAACCCCCATCATTGACGTAACCCAAGAAAAAGAAGTCATTTATCGAGGTCGGGTTCCTGCCAATTCCGTAGTTATCCCTGGCACGAGAGTCAAAAAATTCCCTGCGGGTGAGTATGGAACACCTTGCGCATTAATCATTGGAAAACGAAAAACCACAACAGATGAAAAAACTTCCCTTAACGAAGCCCTCAGGGACTTCGAAGTCCCAGTGTGATGGAATATTTTTTACTGATTGTTTATTTTGCCATCCTTACTTATATAACAATTTTAGGGATTGATAAAGAAAAGAGTGATGATTCGTATTTTTATAACCACCGACAAACAAGTTGGAAATCTTCCCTGATTTCTATCTTTGCCACGGAAACCTCTGTAGCTACGATTTTGATTTTTCCTGCCGTAGGTTATGAAAAAAATGGAAGTATTATCTTTTTAGGATTAGGCTATATTGTCGGAAGGTATCTTGTTTCTTGGTTTTATCTTCCACATATTCACCAGCTCCCGAGCCTGTCTTTATACGAAGGAATCACCACCCCCAAAGGAAAATATGTTTTATCTTCTGCTTTTTTGATTGCTAAGTATATTTCTGGGAGTGTTCGTTTTTTCCTTGCAGGCTATGCAGTAAGTCAAATCACACAACTACCCATCGTTTGGAATCTGATCCTCATGGGGTTTTTTGTAGGGATTTATAGTCTGAGTGGTGGTCTTCGTTCCGTGATCTTGACAGATCAGTTCCAAGGGGGGATCATGATTCTTTTCGGAATTTTGGTTCTTTTGTTATTTTCTTTTGATGGTTCTTTTTTTGTTCGTTTGGATGAACTAAACTTTTCGTTGAGTCGATCTTTATTTCTCTTTTTTGGTGGTATATTACTTACTTTATCTTCTCATGGAGCTGACCAAGACATTTTACAGCGAGTTTTGAGTGTTCGAAAGCTTGATGAAGCAAAAAGATCACTTTTTACTTCAGGATGGGTAGTTTTTTTTGTGATTTTGATTTTCTTTTTGATCGGGTATGAGATTTCTCATGAAGGAGAATTTGATAAAAAATCCCCACTGCTTTCGTACGTTTTGAGCATTCCTCACGACTTACTTTTATCCCTTGTTCTGAAAAACCTTTTTTTGGTTTTTGTGTTTGCTGCGGCAATGTCTACTTTGGATTCCACCATCCACTCAACTGGAGCCATTTGGAAATCTCTTTTGAGGAAGTTCCCATGGAACTTCAAAAACTATTTTTATAGCTTGATTTCGTTAGTGGTTATGTTTTCTTTTAGTTTAGTTTATATTTTTTATAAAAAAAATCAAGATTTTCTATCTTTTGCTTTGGGCATGATGAACTACGTAAATGGGGTTTTGTTTACAACCACAACCCTCTATATTCTCTTCCGAAAACCTCTCTCTTCAAAGGTGATAGTTTTGAGTATCGCCACGAATGTAACAACGACTTTGATTTGTGAATTTTTCGAACTCTACTTTGCCCTAACCACAATCATTAGTTTTCTTACCACATTTATTGTATCAACAATTGGCTTCTTGATTTTGGAATTGATAAAAAAAACTAAAATTCAAACCAAAATTTGATCTTAAACAAAAACCCAAAAAACTATCCATTTGTAGAAAATGCTCTAAATTTAGAAAAACAAATTTTCATTGACCAATTTCTACTTAATTTTTTTTACAAATCAATGATGGAAATAGGTTTTCTTGAATTTCTTCAATTTCATAAGAACAATTACCTATTTTTCTTTATCATTTTTCTTTTGATCTTCATCATTCCCATCCTCTCGAAAAAAATCAACTTTCCTTATATTTTTGTTTTGATACTTATGGGGATCATTCTTGGTCCGAACAACACGAAAATCATCGAAAAAACCCCCATCATTGATTTCTTCGCAAAGGTAGGGTTGATTTATATTATGTTTTTAGCGGGATTGGAATTGAATCTTTCTGAATTCAAACAAAACAAACACAAAAGCTTAACATTCGGAATGTTTACATTTTGGCTGCCTTTGCTTTTGTCTTTTCCATTGTGCTATTATGTGATTGGACTTGATTTATTAGGAAGTTTGTTGGTCTCAAGCATGTTTTCTACACATACTTTGATTGCCTATCCTATTGTAAGTAAATTAGGACTTACCCAACGAGAGGAAGTCGTAATTTCAGTTAGTGGGACAATGATCACTGATACGTTGGTTCTGTTATTGTTTATTTTTATTTCAAACTATGCCAAAGGAGTCATGGAAGCCAATTTTGTGGTATTTTTCTTAGTGGCATTTAGTGTTTATTTACTTTTTATTTTTTTGGTTCTTACCAAAATTGCGAAATGGATTTTTCAAAAAGTAGAAAGCGAAACACACCTTCAATTGGCTTTGGTTTTTAGTTTTATTTTTCTTTCTGTGTATTTGGCAGAAAGTATTTACTTAGAAGCCATTATTGGAGCTTTTGCTGCGGGTTTAGCTCTGAACCGATATATTCCCTCATCGTCGGTTTTGATGCAAAGAATCACTTTTGTTGGGAATGCCATTTTTATTCCCATTTTTCTCATATCTGTTGGAATGATTATTGATCCCAAAGTTTTATTCAAAGACTTTCGAACCTTTGGGATTGCGATTTTGCTTTCAGTCGTAGCAATCATCACGAAAGGAGTAGCCGCTTATGCCATGGGATTGTTTTTCCCCATGCGTAGAGATCAAATGACTTTACTATATGGACTGACAAGTGCTCATGCCGCTGCAACTCTCGCCATCATGCTGGTAGGATTTGAGCTCAAAATTGTCGATGAAGTAATACTGAATTCAACCATCATTTTAATCATGCTCACTTCTTTATTTTCTTCATTTCTTACGGACTACATTGCAAAGAAAATTGCCTTACAAAGTGAACAAACACCAAGCATCGAAGAAACCGAAAACATCCTTATACCGGTAGTAAATCTTAATGCCATGGATAAACTAATTCAATTAGCAAAGCTCCTTCAGAATCATTCTTCTCATCCCATTCATATTTTGACTGTGGTTGAAAATAATAAAAAAGCCGAAGAAAATATCCAAAAAGCCAAAAGAAACATCGAAAATTACATTTTGCAAAATACATCTGAAAAAGATCATAATTTTCAATTGATTGCTGCCATTGAGACAAATCCTGCAAGTGGAATCGCCATCAAAGCACGAGAAATCATGGCAAATATAATCATCTTGGGTTGGCCATCAAAGGTGTCTTTATTAGATAAACTTTTAGGAATACAAAAAATCAAAACCATCATAGAAAATAGTGAGAAAAACATCCTCATTACGAATATTCAGTATCCTCTTCATTTTAGTAAGAAAGTGTATTTATTTCTGAGTGAGTTCCTCGAAAAAGAAAAAAACATTGAATATATTTTAACAAAAATCTTCGAAGTTTTTCAAAAGCTCAATCTTGAGATCAACTTAGTGGCAAACCCAAAGACCTACGAAGAAATCCAAAAATTCATTCCTAAAAACACGCTAAAAATCCGACACATTCAGCAAGACTGGAAAGAAAAAAAAGATTTGGAAAAGATATTCCGTGAAATTCATAATGAGGATTTGGTGGTTTTCTTTTGTGCACGAAAAGGGTTTATTTCTTACCACGATATTTTTGATTCGTTGATTGATATTCTTGATGAAACTTTACCCAAAAACAACAAAATCCTAATCTACCCAAGACAAGAAACCTCAGAAAGTGTTTATGTTTGACGAATTGTGATTTGTTTTTAAAAGTCAAAAACTAAAGTTTAAACTTCTCCGAATTAAAGCGACATTTAGTAAAGTTGATATTCAAAAATTGTTTTTTATTTCCTTAAAAATCTACTGAACTGAGCTCCAAACAAGCATTGAAAATCAAAAAGTTATAGTAAATCTCAAAATTCAAAAAAGAATTGATATTAATGATAATAAAACATCCCGTTATTGCAGTGAGCGCAAGTATTGCTGCTTATAAAACTTGTGAGTTGGTAAGAAGTATAACCAAAAAAGGAATACCTGTCAGAGTGATGATGACGAAAAATGCCGCTAAACTCATTGGTAAAGTTACTTTTGAAGCGTTGACCAACAAACCAGTAATCATTGATGATTGGGAAAGTGGAATGGTGCATATTGACGTAAAAAATGAGGCTTCTGTTTTTGCTGTGGTTCCCGCAACGGCAAATATCATTGGAAAAATGGCAAATGGTATTGCAGACGATGCAATCACCACTGCTTACTTAGCAATGACTTGTCCGGTGATAGTAGCGCCAGCAATGAATCCAAACATGTATCTTTCAAGAGCTGTCCAAAGAAACCTAAAAACCTTAAAAGAAGATGGAGTAATCATCTTGGACCCTTCGGAAGGGGAAGTGGTCTGTGGGGATCATGGTCCTGGGAAAATGATGGATATAACAGAGATTGAAAAATACATCCTAAAGTATCACTATGAAAGCCTATCGTTCACAAGAATTTAAGTTGATTGTGACTTCAGGTCCCACAAGGGAATGGATTGATCCTGTCCGATATATTTCTAATCCCTCATCTGGAAGAACAGGTTATGAACTTGCACGGATTGGAAAATCCCTTTTTCGGGAAGTGGTTTACATTGCTGGTTATACTGAAAAACCCTATAAAGAAGTTCCAGAAGTCAAAAACATTTCCGTAGATACCACTGAATCCATGGCTGAGGCTGTTTTCAATGAGTTAGAAGACAATACCCTTTTGATCATGGCAGCAGCTCCAGCGGATTACACTCCTGCTGACGTATATACACAAAAAATCAAAAAGTCCGAAGAAGAAGTAATCATACGACTAAAACCAACCATAGACATCCTCAAGACCATTGGAACAGAAAAACAAAAAAACTACCAAAAGCTTCTTTTAGTGGGTTTTGCGGCTGAAACCAATCACTTAGAAGTTTATGCAAAAGAAAAACTAGAGAAAAAAAATATACACTTCATTTGTGCTAATCAAGTTTATAAAACCCATATGGGTTTTGGTGACAATGAAAACACAGTTTATATTTTTGATCGCTGGAATCAAACCCACAAAATAGGTCCTTTGAAAAAAGATAAAGTTTGCATGGAGATTTTTCATTACCTAAATCAAAGAATCTCCGAAATATTTGATAAAATATGATAGTTTTACTTCTGACGGGGTTGCGTGAAGAGTTAGAACCAATATTAAAAGAACATCCCTTTCAATTTAATAAAAATGTCTATGCATATCAATCCCAGAAGTATCCATCTTTATATGCAGCTACTACCGGACCTGGGTTACAAGAAAGAAAGAAAACCAGAAAGATTTTAGAAAACGTCGTTCCAGAGGTCATTATCAATGCCGGTTTAGTTGGAGTTTTGGATGAAAGAGAGAGGATTCAAGTTGGTGATCTCGTAAAGATCAATACGATAGTAAAAGCCAAAAACCAAGTCCAATTCGCCGGTGGTCCAGGTAGATATACTCTTGTGACAGTTGACAAACCTGTTTTTGATGCTATCGAAAAAATCGATTTAAAGTATCAATTTCATGCAAATGTTTGTGACATGGAAGCTGCCTACTTGATTGAACTCGTGGGTTCTTATGAAATCTTTAAAAAAGATAGTTATATTGTTTTTATCAAAGTTGCTGGAGATAGACCGGAAAATGCCTACTTGTTTGAACATGAGCATTATCTTCGAAAATGGTATAGAAAAAACTGGTTAGAAAAACTCCGCATCATATACGAATTCCCCCTGGGATGGCACAAGTTTTTTCAATTACTCAAACTAAAACAAAGAGCTCTTTTATCGCTAAAAAAGCATACTCTTTCGACTATAGAAAAGATTTTCACTTATGGTGGTGTTCCAAGAAATGTTGGTAGTATTTTCATTCCCCACGAAGAAGTTAATATTTTATGAATATTGTTGGAATTGTAGTAGGAATTCTATCAGTATTGGCACTAAGCATTTTTATTTACTTTTTTAGTTTGCGCAAAGATGTTGTAGAAAAAGCTTTGAGTTTAGCAAGAGAAGGAAACTATTTAGATGCACGTGCCCTTATTCGCAGCAAATTAGAGAGAGACCCTGAGAATCCCAAATATCACTATACAATGGCTTTGATTTACGAAATGGAAGGAGATGAAGAAAATGCCATTCAACATTATGAACAACTTTACAAAATCAGAAAAACGGTCCCGAATTTATCTTTTTTTGAAATCATAAACAAAGTGGCAGATTTTTACTATCGTAGAGAAAACTACGTAGAAACCGTCAAATACTATGAAGAAAGTTTGCGCTTTAATAAAAATAACATCGAAGCTTTAGCAAGATTAGCCTTTTTATATGCTGGGCAGGAAATGTTCGAAAGAGCCGATATGCTCTTTAAAAGACTCATATCGTTAGTACCTAAACAAACAGAATTTTTATTGGGAAGAGGTATAGTTTGTAGTATTTTGAATAAAAAAGAATCCATAGAGCTCTTTGAAGAAGTGATTGCTTTAGACCCCAATCACACATTAGCACTTTTATTTTTAGGGATAGAACTTTATCGGAGAAAGATCTACGATGACACTATCATCACCAAATTAGAAGATCACCTTTCTCAAATTGAGCAAATCGAAACTCGCTATTTGTTTTACAAATTATTGATGGGTTTTTATTTCAAAAAAAGAAACTACAATCAAGCTTTGAAACATGCAGGAATGGCATTGCAAATTGTTCTAAAAGAAGGATTTCTAAAAGAAGAATACTATATTCGGATAGCTTATGCATGTATAGCAATCTTAGGTGGAGACTTAGATAATGCCCATGAAAATTTATTCATCTTAGAATCTCGTGATCTTAACGATCAAACGGTCTCAAAACTTGCTGATTATCGATTGATTGTAGAAGAAGGAACTATCAAAGCAGGTGATGTCTCTCCATCTGGTTTTGATTTTATGAATTTTGCCAATTCTTGGTTGGATAAATTATTCTCATTGGATTTCATTTACAATATCTCTGGATTAAAAATGGGAATCAAATTGGATCTCTCTCAAACAGGAGAATTTATGAAAGATGCTTTACAAAGAACCGAAGAGTCATCGATTGATGTTGATGGAATCATTAATTCATTTATATCCTTACCAAGAAATCAATTTTTGGAAAAATGTAATCGATTGATTTCTTATTTTGGTTATGAAGTGATAAAGGCTCTTCCCAATGAAGATAATGAAGGTTATGATTGTTTAGCTCAAAATTTTGAAGGAAAAAAAGCATTGTTCAAAATCCGTCAATGGAAGAATCAAACCATCTCTGATATTTTTATCAGAAACTTTCAAAACAAAATCAATGAATTGAATGCCAACGAAGGCTATATCATATCCGGTGCAAAACTCTCGAGTGGAGGAGAACGAGTTTTGCAGAATTTACGAAAAATCAAGGTGATTGGCCGTGAAGAACTTGCTAATATACTTACTCGTATTTAGTCTTTTTTCGTGTCATAAGTCAATTTCAGAAAAACTCGTGATGGGTGATATCATCCCTATCACAATAAAAACTTTCGATCAAAAAGAAACAGAGCATGTATTTTCTCTTTTAAAGTTAATGTTTATGTCTGTTGATAATCAGGATTTTACTCCCATTTTTCCGTATGTATCCGAAAGAAAAGGGATTTTTATTGACCTAAAATCTTGGAAAAGTAAAGAAGATTTCATCAAAGAAATCACGGATAAAAATAGTTTTCTTTTTTCGTATTATTGCAACACTCAAAATTTAAGAAAAATCACCAATGATGAAAATCAAACTTCATTGCTTGATTTATTGAAGAAAACTCACCAAATAAAAGCTGATTTTTACCTTATCTCTGAAACAGAGATGGAATTAAAAATCCACCTTCTTGATATGCCTCATGAATCATATCGTTTTAACAACCCTTACTTTATAAAAGAAATAAAAGAACAAAATCATTGGTATATATACCGTTTATTCTAATAAGCTTATTTGATAATTAATTTCTTTTTCCAACTCATCTAAATATTTTATGTATTCATTGCTTTGCTTTACATTTTTTCTTTTTTCGTTTACTAGATCATTCAAATTACTCAATACTTGAATGGTATAACGAACTAAACTTTCATGATCTTTTTGAAAATCTTTTCTTAAAACATTTCTTAAGTTCAATGGATAAATATCTCTTGCTATCATACCTACCATTTCTTTGATTTTTGTCGGCAGTATGATGATTTTTCTTTCTTCCTCAGGTTGTTTGTATCTTCTGAACTTCAATCGAAAACCAAAAAAGTATTCTTCTAATTCTTTTTTCTTTGGATCAAGATCACTGAGCTTTCTATAGTGTTGCCATTTTAGGTCACCTTCAGCTAATTCTATATTTTCTCTTTTTTCTCCCTGTGATTTATCGTTGTATTGTGTATCTTGACCAACTGGTTTTAGGATTCCCAATATCATTGAATAGAAACTAAGTTTGTTTACTTTTTCTTTGGCATTATCTAACATGTTTAGGTCAAAAACAGAAGCTATATATAAGTTATAATTTTGATTGGGATCAGGTGAGGAAACAAAATAATCATAAGGTCTTCTGTCTGTATACTGATACGCTTCTGTATCATTCATCACACAAAAATAACTTTTCGCATGTCTTTTGCTTTCTATAAAAACGTGATATGATTTATCCACTAAAACCACAATCTTAACATCACCTCTTGACGGCTCCCTTATTGCATTATAAATCATTTCTTCATCTATTAGAAGTTTTCCTCTTTGATTTTTTTTTGTTGTGAGGGATTGATAATATTTTCTTAAAACTTCCTTTACATGTTCTTTGATTTCCCTTTCCTGTAACATTATGTTCATATTTAACACCCTCGAGTTTGTAGGAATATTTTTTTTTAGTTTTATAATAGCAATTATTTCTTCAAGTTTAGGTATAGGAGGCGGGATTTTTACCGTTCCGATGATATTATATCTGGGGAAAATCCATTCTTTACCAGATAGTATTATTGGTCACATTGCTATCGCTACTTCTCTACTGACTGCTTTTTTACTTTCCTTTTCTGCAAGCCTTGTTAACTATAGAAAAAAACTTATTTTTAAAGACATTTCTTTATTTTTTCTTTTTGGTGGTCTTCCTGGTGTTGTTGTTGGTGTCGTATTGACAAACAAATTGGATACAGAACAAATAAAATTGATTTTTGGTATGTTTGTTTTGTTGGTAGGAATAAAAACATTGATTGAAACTTTATTATCAAAAAAGCGTGAGTCCATTAAAAACCAAAAGAACCTGCCAAAGGCACAATATATATTACTTACTTTTTTTGGATTTTTGACTTCTATTCTTTCGACCCTTACAGGAACTGGTGGAGGCGTTATTATGATACCTCTCTTTTCTTATTTTCGAAAAAATGAAAGCTTCGAAATGTCGATAGCGACTTCGACTTTCGTTATGACCATTATGTCTTTGTTTAGTTCGATTCTTTTTTTCTTTCAAAAACGCATAGAAATGCCTCAACCTTCGATAGGTTATTATTATTTACCTTTTGTGATACCTTCCCTCATAGGGTCCATACTTGGTGGTGCAATGGGCGCTAATTTGAAGTCATTTATTTCTGACAAAAACTTAAAACTTTCCTTGAGTATTTTACAGATTTTCATTGGTATTAAGGTTTTATTCTTCTAACCATCTGTGAAACAAAAAACAATTCTAATTGGTTTAGGTAGGATTGGATGGCAGTTGGAACATGATGATCGGCGTTATCATCCATGTACTCATGCTGGCACGATAAAAGCTCTGGATACTCATTTTGATTTGATTGCTGTTTGTGATAGAAATCCAGAGAAAATTCAGAAATTCTTAGACTGGTGGGGTGATAACAAAATCTACACTACTACATCATATCAAAATTTACCCTACAAGGAGGCAGACCTGATTGTTATTACAACTGGACCCAAAAGCCATAAAGAAATCTTAACATTCTTTTTAAAAAAAGGCAAAACTAAATTCATGGTTGAAAAACCCATAGCCTATTCCACTCGAGAAATCGAAGAAATCAAAAAGCTATATCAAACTCAAGAGATTCAAATTTATATCAATTTCGAAAGAAGATATCACAACTATTATCGTAAAGTAAAAGAAATCATAGATAGAAAAACCTTTGGCGAGTTCCTTTCTTTAGAAGGAAAAGTTTTCGCAAAAAGTATATTTCACGATCCCTTATTAGAAGACGGGATTCACTTGATTGATCTCATTCTTTGGTATGTAGGTTTTCCTGAAATTCTTTATAGTTATTGGGAAACCAAAAATTCATTAGAAATTCTTTCGTTTCATGTTTTAAAAAAAAACGATATCATTGTAACGATCGAATCAGGGAGCAAAAAAAAATATTTTGAATTCTCTTTACGTTTAGAATTTGAAAAAGGACGAATTCAAATTGGAAACGATGGACTTCGTGTTTTTCGTTTAGCACCTTCTAAACGATACAGAAAATTTTTCGAACTTCAAGAATTAAAGATAAACTTGAAGAAGAACAACCCTTGGATAGATTTTTATTTATCAATCTATAAAAACGAAAAATCAAACTTTGCAGAAGCTTATGAAGGTATCGCGTTATATGAAAATCTCTTAAAATTCAAGAAATGATAATTTATTCTTCTTTTTGTTCTTGGTCATTTTTGTCCTTTTCTTTTTTTTCTTCTGATTTTTCTTCTTTTTTCTTTCCAAAACCGAATTTGAATTTATGATACCATTTTTCTTGTTTCTTTTTGACCTGTGTTACATCAGTTGTTTCTTTCTCTTTTTTATCTTTTTTTCTTGTTAGTAAGTCTCGTTCTTTTTCCTCTTGTAGTTTTTGTTGTTTGATTAGTTCTCTTCTTGGAATTCTTTTAGTTTTTCGTTTTTCTACTAATTCTACGATTGATAACTGAGCGCTATCACTATTCCTTTCTGGTAAGTGAATGATTCTTACATAACCTCCGTTCCGATTTTCGAAACGTTTGGCGATATCATCAAATAGCTTTACTACAATTTTTCTATTTTTGATAAATCTCATTACATATCTTTTGTTATGCAATTTTCTTTCTGGTGGTAGATTTTCGTTTAGATTGTATTTTGCCTTTGTGATCAATTTTTCTACAAAGGGGCGAAGGGCTTTTGCTTTTGCCCTTGATGTGATGATTTGCTCATGATCGAGTAAACTCACTGCCATGTTCTTTAACATGGCTTTTCGATGAGAAGTAACACGATTTAGCTTTTTTATTTTTTTTCCTTTTTTCATAGAAATACCTCAGTTTTAGGTTTCCCTTATGTAAGGTATATCTTTCATTCCCAATTCTAAATTAAGAGCTGATAATTTTTCCTTAATTTCTTCTATACATTCTTTTGAGTAATGCTTTGATTTTTGAAATTCATCTTCCATCCTTTTTACTAAGTCGATAACAAATTCAATTTCTAGAGACTTTAACAAAGACAACGTTCTTACTGAGAATTCTAATTCTTCCACATGTTTTTCTAAGTTATTCTTCAACGACTCTTCAATAGCTGGATGTTCAGCTTCTTCTTCATCTTCTTGAACATCTTGTAAATTAACAAAGACAGCTAAATTATCTCGTAGAATTTTAGCTGCTTGACTTAATGCATCTTTTGGTTTGATAGAAGAATCGGTCCAAATTTCTAATATTAATCTCTCTAAATCACTTCTTGAGTCTTTTCTTGTTTCTTCTACAGTGAAATTTACTTTTTGTATTGGTGAAAATAATGCATCAACGGCTATAGTGCCAATTACCTCTGAATTTTTTTTTATCAATTCCGCAGGAACATATCCTCTTCCACGCTCAACCTGTATATCCATAATTAAATCTGCATCTTCGTTTAGAGTAGCTATTACTAAATCAGGATTCAATATTTGTATGGCTGAGTCTACCGCTAAATCTCCTGCTGTTAGTACTCCAGCGCCATGTTTTTCTATATGAAGAATTTTAGCTTCATCTTTTTTTTCTGTATCGTAAATCAATCGAACTCTTTTTAAATTGAGTATGATTCTCGTGACATCTTCAAGTACTCCTGGAATGGTGCTAAATTCATGTTCAACACCCTGAATCTTCACAGCCGTTATAGCACTCCCTTCTATTGATGATAGCAAGGTTCTTCTCAAAGCATTTCCTATTGTTACCGCAAAACCCCGTTCAAAAGGTTCTATGACAAACTTACCATAATTGGGTTGATTTTCTATAGTCTCGTATTGTATAGATTTAGGTTTTTTTAGTGGTCGGATCAAAAATCTCATAATGTATTCCTCAAGGTAATGTAAGTTGTTTTAAACTCGTCTTTTTTTAGGAGGTCTACATCCATTATGAGGAATAGGAGTTATGTCCTTGATCATTCGTATTTTGATTCCTTCATTTGCTATGGCTTTGATGGCTGATTCTCTTCCCAAGCCTGGACCTTTCACAAGAATATCTGCTTCACGAAAACCGAATTCCTTTGCTTTTTGCATTGCTTCTTTTGCTGTTACTTGTGCAGCAAAAGGAGTTGACTTCCTCGTTCCTTTAAAGGATTGTCCTGCACTTGCCCAACAAATCACATTCCCTTGTTCGTCTGTAACGGTTACAATCGTATTATTATATGTAGCATTGATATAAATCCTTCCACTTGGAACATTTCGTTTTTCTTTTTTCTTCGATGCCATTCTTTTCTCCTCTTGCTTTATTTTTTCTTATTAGGCACGGTTTTTCTCGCACCTTTTCTTGTTCTGGCATTTGTTCTTGTCCTTTGTCCTCGAACAGGAAGTCCCATACGATGACGCAGTCCTCGGTAACATCCAATTTCCATTAACCTTTTGATGTTTAAACTTACTTCTGTTCTCAAATCACCTTCAACACGATAATTTTTCTCAATGAAATCTTTGATAGCAGCAATTTCTTGATCAGTTAAATCTTTTACTTTTTTGTCTCGATTGATTTTGAGTGAGTCTAAAATTATTTGTGAACGTGTTCTTCCTATCCCGTAAATGTATGTCAAACCTATTTCCACTCTTTTTTCTTTTGGTAAATCAACCCCAGCTATCCTTGCCATCCTTTTTCTCCTTTTTTATTTTACCCCTGCCTTTGCTTATGCTTTGGGTTTTTACAAATTACTCGAACCACTCCTTTTCTTCGAATGATTTTACAATCACTGCAAATTTTCTTCACTGAAGCTCTAACTTTCATATTTTACCTCAAATTCTCTATTGGATTCTATATGTGATACGTCCTCTTGTCAAATCATAGGGTGATAATTCCACTCGTACTCTATCACCAGGCAAAATTCGTATGTAATGCATTCTCATTTTTCCTGAAATGTGAGCTAATACTTTATGACCATTATCCAATTCAACTCGAAACATGGCATTTGGCAAATTTTCAATCACTTTTCCTTCAACTACTATGGGCTCTTCTTTTGACATACCTAAAAAGCCAAGATTTTTTAATTTTTATTTTTGTCATTCAGTTTTTGATGTTGGTAATGATTCTTTCCGTGATCTCTTCAATGGTTCCCATGCCGTCTATGTTGACAAGCAACCCCTTTTTCTGATAAAATTCAATTAACGGATAGGTTTGTTGAAAATAGGTCCTCATCCGATTTCGAATTACTGGTTCTGTGTCATCGGACCGATTCTCGATTTTCGCACGATTTAAAAGTCTTTTAACTAGTTCTTCTTCAGGAACGTCAATATTAATTACTACATTGATTTTTTTCTCAAGCTTTTCTAACATCTTTTCCAATTCGATGGCTTGATTGATAGTTCTTGGAAATCCATCCAAAAGAAATCCATTTTTACAATCATCTTGTTTTATACGTTCTTCAACAATTCCAACGACAACAGAGTCAGGAACGAGTTCTCCTTTGTCCATATAGGATTTGGCTTGCATCCCCAATTCCGTTTGATCTTGTATGGCTTTTCTTAAAATATCACCGGTTGAAATTTGGGGTATTTGTAATTGTTGACAAATGATTTTAGCTTGAGTTCCTTTTCCAGCACCAGGTGGTCCCATAAAAACAATGATTTTCATGTTCTTCCCTTTAGTTTTCCTTTTTTCATAAATCCTTGATAATTTCTCATAATAAGCTGAGCTTCTAATTGCTTTAAGGTGTCAAGGGCTACTCCCACCATGATAAGTAAAGAAGTTCCACCAAAGGTATAAGCTAATCCCTGTATGTTTTGATTTGCCTTTAAATCCATCATGTTAATTATAAGGTAAGGAGCTATAGCAAGCCCTGAAAGAAAAATAGCCCCCGGTAAAATGATACGATTTAATACTTTTTCTAAGTATTCTTTTGTTTGAACACCTGGTCTTACTCCAGGAATGTATCCTCCGTATTTTTTTAAATTTTCTGATAGTTCTTGAGGGTTGATATATACAGCAGTGTAAAAATATGCAAAGAAAATGATCAAGCCTGAATACAATATATAATACGGAAGTTGTTGCCAAAAAGAGGGAGCAAACGGATTCAACCATTCTTGTAGGATTTGCCATCCAATCCAAGATTGAGCCTGTGAACCTAACATCCCAAAAATGGTTTGTGGGAATAAAAGTAATGACGATGCAAAGATAATAGGCATCACGTTTGCAGAATTTAATTTAAATTGTAAACTTTGACTTTGAGCCTGAACTAATCTTCTTCCCACAATTCGTTTCCCATACTGTAATGGGATTTTTCTCACACCCTGAGAAAGTATTACTGTAAAAGCAATCAAAACGATAAAAAGAAGAATCAAAACAAAAATATCGAAAAACTTAATGGTCGGATCCTGAATCATTTTTATGATGTTAGTTGGTAATCTTGCAATGATTCCAGCAAATATAATTAAAGAAGCTCCATTACCTAATCCACGCTCAGTGATTTGTTCTCCCATCCACATGAGAATCAAGGTCCCCGTCGTAATGGTGATGATACCTGTAATATAAAAAAGAGCTCTAGGCATTGTCTCAGAAACTAATGGCATTCCATCCCTACTGGTTTGTTCTACCGCCCAAAGTAGAATAAAAAGTGATTGGATAGCGCAAAGCAAAACCGTTCCCAAACGTGTAAATTGATTGATCTTTCTTCTCCCGTATTCTCCTTCTCGTTGGAGTTGCGCCAAATATGGAATCACGATCGTCAAAAGACTCATAATAATAGAAGCAGAAATATACGGCATGATACCTAAAGAAAAAATCGAGAGTTTAAAGAGAGCACCTCCTGAGAAAATATCTACGATGTCTAATATACTTTGTCCTCGAGGTTTTGCATTCGCAACAGCAATTGGGTCAACACCCGGAATAGTAATAAACGAACCAAAGCGATAGATTACCAAAAGTCCTAACGTAAATAGGATTTTTTTTCGCAAATCGTCAATTCTAAAAATATTTAGCAGGATATTCATAATTTAAAATTGAATGATTTCGATTTTGCCACCTTTTGATTCTACTTTTTGGATTGCGCTCTTAGAAGCCGCATTAGCTTTAATCGTTAGAGGTTTTGAAATTTCTCCCATCCCCAAGATTTTAACAGGTTGATTCTTTTTTCTAATCAAACCATTTTCATATAGTGTTTCGATTGTGATTTCACCTTGAGTTTGGATTTTATCTATTTTTTCTAAATTCACTACTTGGTATTCTATTTTGAAGGGATTATGAAACCCTCTTTTGGGGATACGTTTGTAAAGGGGCATTTGCCCACCTTCGAAACCTATCTTTTTGGAATAACCTGTCCTTGCTTTTTGTCCTTTTTGTCCTCGCCCCGATGTTTTTCCGTGCCCTGAACCTTCTCCTCGACCAACGCGTTTTTTCTTTTTTCTGCTACCTGGGAATGGTTGTAGCAAAAAGATAGGAATATCTCTTTTTTCTTTCTTTTTGGTTCTACTTGGCTTTAAAGATGAAATTTTTAGAATTTCTTTCTCTTGGTTTTTCATTCTATCACCTCGATGTTTAACATATACTCAACTTCTTTCACCATTCCTACTAATGCTTTATTTGACATATCAATTTCTCTACTTCTTCCAATCTTTTTTAATCCAAGTGCTTTTAAGGTGGCTCGGTGTTTGGGGATCTTTCCGATAAGACTTTTTTTTAAAGTAACCCGTATTTTTTTTACTCCCTCATCTTGGAGCTTCAAAATCGACATTTTTTTACTCCTTTGATTAATCCAATTCACCAAATAGTTGTTTTAATGAAATCCCTCTTTTTTTTGCTGTTTCGATAGGGGTTTCCAACTGCTGAAGAGCCTTCATCGTTGCTTTGACGACATTTAAATAATTTTTTGAACCTATAACCTTTGTCAAAACATCTTGATAGCCCGCCATTTCTAAAACAGCCTTCACTGACTCTCCCGCAATCACACCCGTTCCTGGTGATGCTGGTTTTAACCAAACTTTGGTTGCTTTGAATTCTCCGATAATATCATGGGGAATTGTATGACGTTTGGTAATGGCAACTTCAATCAAATTTTTCTTTGCCCTTTCCATAGCTTTTCGTATAGCTTCTGGAACTTCTTTGGCTTTACCAAATCCTATTCCTACTTTCCCTTTTTTGTTTCCTACAACAACCAATGCATTAAAAGAGAATCTTCTACCTCCCCTTACGACTTTGGTTACACGATTGACCTTTATTGCTCGTTCATACAATTCTTCTCTTTGATCTTTAATTAACATAAACTTCTCCTAAAATTGCAAACCTGCTTCCCTTGCAGCATCAGCAAAGGCAGCGATTTTACCCGTATATTTTCTACCTCGACGATCCAAATAAACTTTCGTTATTCCTCGTTCTAGCGCCAGTTTAGCAATATAATGACCTAACTTCTTCGCTGCCTCTATATTTTTTTTACTTTCATTTTCTGGTATATCCACAGCTTTGGAAAAAGTCCCCACACTCAAAAGGGTTTTCCCCGTAGTATTATCTACAATTTGTGCGTATAAATACCTATTGGTTTTGATGATAATTAATCTTTTTCTTTCTGGATCTTTGGATTGAGTTGCATATTTAACTCTTTTTTTTCTTCTTTCTAATCGAACCTTTTTGAGTTCCAAGCGATTCATAGACACCTCGTTATCTACTTACCTTTTCCAGTTTTACCCGCTTTTCTTCGAATTTCTTCATCTTCATATTTGATACCTTTCCCCTTGTAGGGTTCAGGTGGTTTTAGAGCTCTTATTGTTGCAGCAACTTGCCCAACTTTTTGTTTGTCTATTCCCGTTAACTCTATTTTTACTTGCTGATCCACTGTAGCTTTTACGTCTTTGGGTAATTCGTATTGAACTTCGTGGGAAAAACCAAGAGTAAAAACCAATGTATTTCCTTTTAGGTTTGCCCTATATCCTACCCCTACCAATTGTAGTCTTTTTGTCCATCCCTTTGTAACTCCCAAGACATGATTGTTCAATAGAGCTCTTGTCAATCCATGATTGGCTTTGTGTTGTTTTTCATCACTTTTGCGTTGAACAATGATTTGTTGATTTTCAACCTTAACAGAAACGCCCTCAGGTAATTTTTGTGTGATTTGTCCCAAAGGTCCTTTTATTAAGACCTCATCATCTTTTACCACTACTTCGACTCCTTTTGGTAGAGATATTGGCAAAACACCAATCCTTGACATAAACTCCCTCCATCACCAAACTTTGATCAAATACTCACCACCAACACCAAGTTTTTTGGCTTTTCTACTAATCATTACTCCTTTGGATGTAGATAATATAGCAATACCTCTGTTATTCATTACTGGCTGAATTTCACTTGCTTTTATGTAGATTTTACGACCGGGTTTCGAAATTCTCTCAATGGCAGTTATCACAGGTTTGTTATTGTAATATTTTAATTTTATCAAAACTTCTTTTTTGTTTTTTCCCAGATCAATGACTTCGTAATCTCTGATAAAACCCTCATGCTTTAAAATCTTTAGTATTTCTTCTTTCAATCTGGAATGAGAAACTTTTACCTCTTCATGCTTTGACATCTGAGCATTACGAATTCTCGTAATCATATCAGCTATGGGATCCATGAGTGACATTTTTCACCTCTTACCAAGACGCTTTGATTACTCCAGGAATTTCTCCAAATCCTGCTTTTTTTCTAAAACAGATACGGCACATACCAAATTTTCTAAGGTATCCCCTTGGTCTACCACAATACGGACAACGGTTTCTCTTTCTAACTTTAAACTTGGGTTCTCGCTTTGCTTTCTCCATCATTGCCTTTCTTGCCATATTGACTCCTTTCAATTTTTCCTGAATGGAAATCCAAGAAATTCTAATAATGACAAGGCTTCATCATCTGTTTTTGCTGTGGTTGTTATGGTGATATTCATTCCATGATAGGATTCAATCTTATCAATATTGATTTCTGGAAAGATAATTTGCTCTTTCACAGAAAAGTTGTAGTTTCCACGTCCATCGAAAGATTTTGGATTCAAACCTCGAAAGTCCCGCACCCTAGGTAGAGCTACTTTAATCAATTTATAGAGAAACTCCCACATCACATCTCGTCTTAACGTAACCATACAACCAATATTCATTCCCTGCCGTATTTTGAATGCTGCTATGGATTTCTTAGCTTTTGTTTTCACTGGTCGTTGTCCCGTGATAATCGCTAATTCTTCCATTGCGGCTTCTAATAACTTTGGATTTGAAGGTGCACTACCAATCCCAACATTCAATGTTACTTTCTCTATTTTTGGAACCTGCATGATACTTTTGTATTTATATTTTTCCATCAGTTTAGGTATCACTTCATTTCGATATAAATCTTTCAATACTGGCATACGAACCTCCTAATCGATTTCTTTCCCTCCACCTTTTCCTCTTGCAACCCTAACCTTTCGATCTTCATCAAATTTGTAACCTATTCGCACACCTCTTTTTAACTTCGGGTCATAAAACATCACATTCGAGATGTGGATGGGAGCTTCAATCTCTATAACTCCACCCTTGGGATTTTCCTGAGTGGGACGAACGTATTTTTTGATTTTGTTGATACCTTGAACGATCACTCTTTGTCTCAAACGATCGATGTATAAAATTTTTCCTCGTTTCCCTTTGTGTTTTCCTGCAATCACAATCACTTCGTCATTAACTTTAAGCTTCGTTTTTTTGTGTTTTAATTTATTATAAAGCTTTGGATCTTCTTTCTGAATTTTTTGTAGCGTTCTTCGATCTAACTTCATAGGGATTTCCTTAAACCACCTCTGGTGCTAAAGATATGATTTTTTTGAAGTCCTTATCCCGCAATTCTCTCGCTACAGGACCGAAAATTCGTGTTCCTTTGGGATTTAATTTCTCATCTATCAAAGCACAAGCATTGTCATCAAACTTGATAATGGAACCATCAGGTCTTTTGATTTCTTTTTTCGTTCTAAGAATTACCGCTCTTTGCACTGCTTTACTATGAACCTTCTTACCTCGTGAGTCCCGTAAACCATATTCAGGTAGGGCTTGTTTCACAGAAACTACGATAATATCTCCCACGGTGGCGTATTTTCTTCCCGTGCTACCTAAAACTCTGATACACATCACTTTTTTAGCACCCGTATTATCAGCAACATTCAAAATTGTTTGTTCTTGGATCATTGCTCTTCTCCTTTTTTGAGGATTTTGAACAATACATGTCGCTTTTCTTTAGATAAAGGACGTGTTTCGATTGCTTGCACTACGTCCCCCACCTTTGTTTCATTATTTTCATCATGAATTTTGATCCGTTTGGATTTCTTGATTACTTTTTTATACAAAGGATGCATTATACTTTTTTCCACAAGAATAACTCTGGTTTTGTTCATCTTGTCAGATACCACTACCCCTTCCACAATTCTTAATTTTTTTTCTTTTTTTTGAACATTCTCCATACTATGCACTCCTTTTACGCTTTTGATTTCTGTAATTCTCTTTTTCTGAGTATGGTGAGTATCCTTGCAATATCCCTCTTGGTTTTTCTATATTGTGCTGGATTCTTCATTACTTTCGAGACTCCAAAAGAAAACCTCATTTTTAATAATTCTTCTTTTTTTTGTTTTAACTGTTTATGGAGTTCTTCATCCGTCAATGAATGGAAATTGGATTTTTTCTTCACCGCCTACTCCTAAATAATTTCTTTTTTGACTATCGTTGTTTTTACTGGCAATTTATGACTTGCTAAACGAAAAGCTTCTCTTACGACATCTTCTGGAATACCACTTATTTCAAACATCACTCGACCTGGTTTTACGATTGCTACCCAATACTCAGGGTTTCCTTTACCTGAACCCATCCTAGTCTCAGCTGGTTTTTTGGTTACGGGATAATCAGGAAATATTCTAATCCAAAGTTTTCCTCCCCGTTTGATATGTCTCGATATCACCCTTCTTGCTGCCTCAATCTGTCGTGCCGTAATTCTTGCCGCTGTGATGGCTTTTAGACCAAACTCACCAAATGAAACTTTATTTGCTCGTGTGGACTTTCCTTTTAGACGCCCTTTTTGTCTTTTTCGATATTTTACTTTTTTTGGACTCAACATAATTTATCTCCTAAGTCTCCGCAACTTCTAAAGGATTAAAGTTTTTCTTGGGCTCAATAATATCTCCATAATAAACCCATACCTTAACACCAATGACACCATAAGTAGTAAAAGCCTCACTTACAGCATAATCTATATTTGCTCTCAAGGTTTGCAGAGGAACCCTTCCATCGATATAGAATTCCGTCCTTGCCATATCAACACCATTTAGTCTTCCTGATACAGAAACTTTAATTCCTTGAACATTCACTCTTCTCGCTGCGCGGATAGCAGTCTTCATAGCTCTTCGATAAGGCATTCGATCTTCGATTTGCTCAGCAATATTATCTGCAATAATCTGAGCTATTGTTTCCGGATTTCTTCTTTCTTTTATGGCTATATTGATGTTCTCGTTTTTGAGAAGGGATTTTAGTTTCTGTTTGAGTTGTTCAATTTTATTTCCTTTTTGACCAATGATGGTTCCTGGTCTTACAGTCTCAATCGTCACATTAATCCTATCCATGATTCTTTTTATGTGGATTCTTACAATTGTCCCACGAGGATAAGAATTTTTGATGATGTCTTTAATGATTAAATCCTGCTGTAAGTATTTTGTATAATTTTCTTTCTCATACCACAAGGAATCCCATGTTTTATTGATGCCCAATCGTAATCCAATTGGATTTACCTTTTGTCCCATAATTTACCTCTTATTCAGCTACGACTACGGTGATTTTACTTGTTCGTTTTAACCTTCGAAATGCTCGTCCTCGAGCTCTTGGCCGATAACGCTTCAAGATCGGACCTGCATCAACATAAAGTTTCTTAATATAAATTTTTTTCTCGTCTGCTTTTTGGTTTAGAAACAAATAATTTGCTTTTGCTGACAAGATCGTTTTTTCCAAAAAGCGTGCTCCCTTTTTAGGCATATTCCTGAGGATACTCAAAGCATCATCAACGTAATATCCTCTTACTTCATTGGCAACCAGTCTTAACTTTCTTGGACTTATAATCAAGAAATTCGATATTGCTTTTGCTTCCATAAGCAATGTCCTACTTACCTTGTTTTTTAGTTTTTTTATCTAATGAAGTGTGTCCTTTGTAGGTTCTAGTTGGAGAGAATTCACCCAATTTGTGACCAACCATTTGCTCAGTGACATAAACTGGTGTAAATCTTCTACCATTATGAACCAAGAAAGTTAATCCAATCATCTCTGGCAAAATTGTAGATCTTCGTGACCATGTTTTTATGGGCTTTCTGTCATTGGTTTCTCTCGCTTTCAGAACTTTCTTTAACAGGTGATCGTCGATAAAAGGTCCTTTTTTTACAGACCTTGCCATAGTATCTCCTTAACTATTTTTTCTTTTTGCTTTTTCTTCTTTCAATAATCAAAGCATTCGATTTTTTTCGTTTCTTTCGAGTTTTATATCCAAGTGTTGGTATTCCCCAAGGAGTTTGTGGGTGATTTCCTTTACTACGACCCTCACCACCACCATGAGGGTGATCAATCGGATTCATTGCCACACCTCGAACAGTGGGTCGAATTCCAACCCATCTCTTTCTACCAGCTTTTCCATATACTACAAGATTATGATCCTTTGCCCCCACCTCACCTATGGTTGCAAGACAAGTTTTTAGAACTTTTCGTAATTCTGTGGATGGTAGTCGTATAATGGCATATTTGTCATCAAAACCCGCCAACACAGCGTAGGTTCCTGCAGCTCTACAAAGTTGCCCTCCTTTCCCGGGATATAGTTCTACGTTATGTATACTTGTTCCTTGAGGTATCTTTTCTAATGGCATTGCATTTCCTATTTTGATAGGAACATTATTCTTTTTGGATGAGATAACAGTTTCTCCTTTTTTCAATCCATCAGGAGCTATAATATACCGATACTCTCCATCAGGATACTTGATTAGAGCGATATTCGCTGATCGGTTGGGATCATACTCAATGGAAACCACTGTTCCAGGAATATCAAATTTATCTCTCTTAAAGTCTATAATACGATATTTTCTTTTGTGTCGACCGCCACGATGATAAACAGTTATTCTACCATGAGAATTTCGCCCGGCTTTATAATGAAGCACTTCTAATAGAGACTTTTTTGGTGGAACATCATCTAGCTCACTAAAATCATAATAGGTTTGATAACGAGTTGTTGGTGTATAAGGCTTTAATTTTTTTATAGGCATATACTCCTCGCTTAATCAAATTTAATTTCTTTACCAGGTTCAAGTAACACAATTGCCTTTTTAAAACCTGGTTTTTTCGTCATGACATTTCGAAACCTTGTCTTCTTATATGGCTGGTTTATGATATTTACTTTTAATGCCTTGACTTTATAGAGTTCATAGATAGCTTGCTTAATCAAAGTTTTATTTGCGTTTTTATGTACTTTAAAAACAACGATTTGTCCCTTTTTAGAATTGCTTTTCAACATTTCTGTTTTTTCTGTGATGTATGGCATAATCAATACTTTACTTGGATCCATATTTACCTCTCTCAACGTATTACAGATAAGAAATTTTGAAATCCTTCATTAGTGAATAACAAAAAATTGCTATAAAATAGTTCTGGCATCGTAGGTCGACTTCCTGCAATCAAATTTACGTTTTCAATATTTCGAGACGAATGATATAAATATGGTTCATTGTTATGAATGATTGCTACCTGATGATTAGGCAATAGATTAGCCCTTTTCAAAACTTGATATACAGTTTTCGTTGAAAAACCACTCAATGGGAAACCTTCGATCTTGTAAATAGCTTTAATTGAAGATTTCAAATTCAAGACTTGTTTTAGTGCAAGAGTTCTGACTTTTTTGTTTACTTTTTTGTAAAAGTCTTGTGGTCTTGGTCCAAAAACAGTTGCACCACCACGAAATTGCGGAGCTCGAATAGAACCTTGTCTTGCATATCCTGTTCCTTTTTGTCGGTAGGGTTTTCTTCCCCCACCTGAAACTTCACTGATCGTTTTGGTTTTCCTTGTTCCTTGACGCCGATTCCAACGTTCAATTTCTAATACTTCATGAATCAAATGTAAAGAAATATGTTCATTATCAATTTGAAACTCATCTAGAAGATTTTCTTCTCCTATCTTTTGCCCATTCTTATCTAAAAGAATTATTTTTCGTTCTTTTGGTAAAGTCATTGTATTCATTTTTGTGCCTCTACTTTTAAAATGGATTTTCTTGGACCCGGAACAGAACCTTTTATAATTAGCAAATTGTTTTCGGGATCAACATCGATGATCTTTAAATTTCTAATAGTTACAGCTTTTCCACCTGCACGTCCTGGCATTCTTTTCCCCTTTACCACCTCTGCAGGGAACGTACTTGAACCTAAGGAACCTGGTGCTCGATGGAATTTTGAACCATGAGACATTCTACCACCACCAAAGCCATGTCGCTTCATCACACCTTGAAATCCTTTCCCCTTTGAAATACCTTGAACTTTAACTACCTCACCTTTTGAAAAAATATCTACTTTGATTTCTTGGCCTGGTTGAACCTCTAACCCGAAATCACGAAACTCTTTGATTACTTTGAACGGTCCTAAACCATATTTTTTTAAATGAAATAATTCAGCTCTTGTTAATAGTTTTTCTCTCGTTGGTTGGAATGCCAATTGAATCGCATCGTAACCATGTTTCTCTTTTGTTCGTATTTCTGCCACATAGCAAGGTCCGCATTCTAATATCGTTACGGGAACTTCATTTCGATCTTCATCAAAGATACGGGTCATACCTATTTTTTTCGCAATCAAACCTTTTGGCATAGAAATCTCCTATTTTTGTTTAGTTTTTAGAGTTATTGCCTGCACTCCGGCTGGAAGTTTTAATTTTCCTAATGCTTCCATTACTTGATCATTTGGTTCCCAAATATCAATTAAACGTTTATGTGTTCTCATTTCAAATTGCTCTCTTGATTTCTTATTTACATGGACAGAACGTAATACTGTAAATCTTTCAATATCAGTAGGAAGAGGAATGGGACCAGATACTTTGGCACCATTCCTTTTTGCAGCAGTCACGATATCAATAGCAGCTTTATCAATCAATTTGTGGTCAAAAGATTTTAACTTAATCCGAATCTTTTTAGTTTTTCTCTCCATTCTATTCCCTTTTGAATTAGAGTTATTCAATAATTTGAGTAACTACCCCAGAACCCACGGTTTTTCCCCCTTCACGTATCGCAAATCGAAGACCTACATCCATAGCTATGGGACTTATCAGCTCTACGGTTAAATTGACGTTATCGCCAGGCATGACGACTACGTTATCAGGGAGTATAATCGTTCCGGTTACATCGGTTGTCCTGAAATAGAATTGTGGTCGGTAGTTGTTTCTAAAAGGTGTGTGCCTTCCACCTTCTTCTTTTTTGAGTACATACACTTCTGCTTTGAACTTTTTATGGGGTGTGATAGTACCTGGTTTCGCTAGAACTTGTCCACGCTCAATATCTTCTTTTTTAATACCTCGAAGGAGTGCTCCAATGTTATCACCAGCTTGAGCGAAATCTAATTGCTTTCTGAACATTTCAATTCCTGTCACTACTGTCTTTTGTGTTGGACGCAATCCCACAATTTCAACTTCATCGTTAATGTTTAGTTTACCTGTTTCAACTCTACCCGTTGCAACAGTTCCACGACCTGTGATGGAGAATACATCTTCAATCGGCATCAAGAAGGGCTTATCAATATCTCTTTTGGGCAATGGCACGTACTCATCAACTGTATCCATGAGCTTTAAAATAGATTGTTCACCAATCTCTGAATTGTCACCTTCCAGGGCTTTTAGAGCTGAACCTGCAATCATGGGAGTATCTGCAGGAAAACCATATTTTACTAACAGATCTTTTACTTCTTCTTTTACCAGCTCAACCATTTCTTCTCTTTCATCTGGAGATAAAGCATCTACTTTGTTTATGAATACTACTATGTATGGAACCCCCACTTGTCTTGCTAAAAGAATGTGTTCTCGAGTCTGTGGCATAGGTCCATCAACTGCAGATACCACTAAGATGGCAGCATCCATTTGAGCCGCACCAGTAATCATGTTCTTCACATAGTCGGCATGCCCTGGACAATCCACATGTGCATAATGTCTTTTCTCCGTCTCATACTCCTGATGTGAAGTTGCTATGGTAATACCTCGTTCCTTCTCCTCGGGTGCATTATCGATTTCTTCATATTTTACGGGTCTGTTTCTTCCACCTTTGTATTTTGCTAAAACATGTGTAATAGCGGATGTTAACGTAGTTTTCCCATGGTCAACGTGCCCAATAGTTCCTACGTTGACATGCGGTTTGGAACGATCAAACTTTTCTTTTGCCATATCTTTACCCTTTGATTAAATTTTCATCAATCAGATTTTTTACTGAGAATGTTAATTTTTTTTACGTTATTGTCTAGTCTACTATAATTTACTAAAAATGTTTTATTTTTTTACTAAACAGAAACTTTTGCTATGATTTCATTTGCTATATTCGTTGGTACTTGTTCGTAATGCTTAAACTTCATCGTATATGAAGCTCGTCCCTGTGTAAAGCTTCGTAAATCTGTGGCGTATCCAAACATCTCTGCCAAGGGTACTTCTGATCGAATTACCCTTGCATTCCCTCTTTGATCCATGGATAAAATTCTTCCGCGTCTACGATTCAAATCTCCCACCACATCACCCATGTACTCCTCTGGCGTTACAACTTCCACATCCATGATGGGTTCTAACAGAACTGGATTTGCTTTTTTACACGCATCTTTGAAGGCTATAGATGAGGCAACTTTGAACGCTAATTCTGAGGAGTCAACTTCATGATAAGAGCCATCGAAAAGCTCAACAATTACATCCACGACTGGATAACCAGCCAAAACACCGCTTTGCATGGCTTCCTGAATACCTTTATCTACGGCAGGTATATATTCTTTAGGAATTACTCCACCCACAATAGAATTAATGAACTGATAACCTTTACCAGGTTCGTTTGGTTTTACTCGTATCCAGACGTGACCATATTGACCTCTACCACCAGTTTGTTTGATGTATTTTCCTTCAACTTCTGCAAAACCAGTGATGGTTTCTCTGTATGCAACTTGTGGCTTACCAACATTAGCTTCTACTTTGAATTCTCTTTTTAAACGATCCACAATGATTTCTAAGTGTAGCTCTCCCATTCCAGAAATGATGGTCTGCCCTGTTTCGTGATCAGTTCTGACTCGGAAGGTAGGATCCTCTTCAGCTAATTTCATAAGAGCTGTTCCCAATTTATCTTGATCTGCTCTTGTCAGAGGTTCTATTGCCAAATCAATCACAGGATCAGGGAAAGACATACTTTCTAAGACAATCGGTGCATTTTCATCACACAAAGTATCACCGGTGATTGTGTCTTTTAATCCTACAGCAGCAGCAATATCACCCGCATTTACTTCATCAATTTCCTCTCGCTGATTCGCATGCATCAAAAGAAGCCTTCCCATTCTCTCTTTTTTATCTTTTGTGGAATTCAATACGTAAGTTCCTTTCTTTAAAGTGCCTGAGTAAACTCTAAAGAAGGTCAATTTTCCTACATAAGGATCTGTCATCACCTTAAAAGCTAAAGCAGCGAATGGCTCATTGTCATCAGTTTTTCTTTCAATTTCAGCTCCAGTTTTCTTATCAATCCCTTTTACATGAGCAATATCAACGGGTGAAGGAAGAAAATCAATCACAGCATCGAGAAGAGGCTGAACCCCTTTGTTTTTAAAGGCTGCTCCACATAAAACTGGGAAAAGCTTTCTTTGTAGAGTTCCAATCCGAATGGCTCTTTTTAATTCTTCAACTGTGATTTCACCACCATCTAAATATTTTTCTAACAATTCATCAACACATTCAACTGCAGACTCTATAAGTTTGTTGCGATATTCTTCTGCTATGTCTCTTAATTCTTTTCTTATTTCTTGAAAGTAAAATTTTGCTCCTAATTCCTCACCAGACCAAATAATTTCTCGGTTATGAATCAAATCAACAACCCCAACAAAATCTGCTTCTTTTCCAATGGGTAGTTGGATAGGAACTGCATTTGCCCCCAAGCGTTCTTTTATACTATTGACACTGAAAAAGAAATCAGCTCCTATTCTATCCATTTTATTTATGAAGCAAATTCTTGGAACGTTATATTTGTCAGCCTGTCTCCAAACCGTTTCCGTTTGTGGCTCAACACCATTCACTCCATCATAAACAGCAATTGCACCATCCAAAACTCTTAAGGAACGTTCGACTTCTACAGTAAAGTCAACGTGCCCTGGAGTATCAATAATGTTGATTCGATGCGGAAGATACTGTTTTTCCATTCCATTCCAGAAGGTCGTTGTTGCCGCTGCGGTGATTGTGATTCCTCTTTCCCTTTCTTGCTCCATCCAGTCCATTTCGGTGGTTCCTTCGTGAACCTCACCTATTTTGTAGGTTTTTCCTGTGTAGTATAAAATCCTTTCTGTGGTTGTAGTTTTCCCCGCATCGATGTGAGCCATGATTCCAATATTTCTTGTTCTTTCTAATGGTATTTGTCTTGGCATAATTGTCTCCCGAAAGAAATTAATATGAAATTACCATCGATAATGACTGAATGCTCTGTTGGCTTCTGCCATTTTTCTTGTTTCTTCTTTTTTCTTGATTGCGCCACCCGTGTTGTTTTTTGCATCAATAATCTCATTTGCTAATTTTTCAATCATGGACTTACCTTTTCGTTCTCTAGCGGATTTAATAATCCAACGCATAGCCAAAGATTCTTGACGATGAGGTGGTACTTCAACCGGCACTTGATATGTAACTCCTCCTACTCGACGGCTTTTTACTTCTAATTCTGGTTTTGCATTTTCTACTGCTTGCCTCCAAATCTCTATTCCTTCCTCTCCCGTTTTTTGTTTAATCAATTCCATCGCCTTATAAAAAATCTTTTCTGATACTGACTTTTTTCCCCGTTTCATCATTATATTGATGAACTTTGATACAAGCACATCTCCATAAACTGGATCAGGTGGTGGTATTCTTCTTTTGATATTCAATTTTCTTCGTGCCATAATGATCTCCTATGCTTTTGGCTTTTTGGTTCCATATTTTGATCTTCCTTTTCTACGTTTTTCAACACCCAAAGCATCTAAAGTTCCTCTTACTATGTGATACCTAACTCCAGGGAGATCCTTAACCCTTCCACCTCGAACCAAAACAGTATGATGTTCTTGCAAATTATGACCCTCACCGGGTATGTATGCGGTAACTTCAATTCCTGTTGTTAAGCGCACCCTTGCAACCTTTCGGAGAGCTGAATTTGGTTTTTTTGGAGTAATGGTCATTACACGAACGCAAACTCCTCGCCTTTGAGGACAACCCTTTAACGCCGGAGATTTCGATTTCGCTTTTTGTTTTTTTCTTCCTAATCGAATTAACTGATTTATCGTAGGCATAACTTCCTCATTTCTTTAAACACTTTATAAAATTTTATAAACTCCTTCACCTACATCCATAAAAATTTTTACTTATATCTCATCAAGAAGTTTATCATTCTTCTCTTTTTAAGAGTTCCAACCTTTTCTTGTAAGCCTTCTGAATATCACCATACTCTTCGTAGAAGATTTCAATATCTCTATACTTTTTAAGACCCGTTCCAGCAGGTATCAAATGACCAACAATGATATTTTCTTTTAGTCCTACCAACTCATCGATCTTTCCTTTCAATGCTGCATCGGTTAATACTCGGGTTGTTTCTTGGAAGCTTGCTGCTGAAAGGAATGAGTCAGTATTCAAAGAAGCTCTGGTTAAACCTAAAAGAATAGGCTTATATTTGCAAGGAACTCCTCCTTCAGCAATCACCCTTTCGTTTTCTTCTTTAACTTTGATTTTATCTACTTGTTGATGCAGGACAAAATTTGTATCTCCAGGATCAGTAATTTCTACTTTTCGTAGCATTTGTCGAATGATGATTTCTAAGTGCTTGTCGTTAATAAAGACTCCTTGTAATCGATATACTTCTTGGATTTCTTGGATTAGATATTCATGTAAAGCATCCAAACCCTTGATCCTGAGTATATCGTGCGGATCTAATTGCCCTTCTGTGATAGGTTCTCCTTTTTTTACTTGATCTCCATTCCTTACTAGTAGCCTCAAAGAAACAGGAATAGCGATTTTATATCTCGTTGGGACTTCACTTTCGATTTCATTGTAAATATTGTAATCTTGATAATCCACTTCTTCATATGCTTCTTCTAATTCTTCTTCATCACGAGAATGTTTCTTTGATGATTTCGCAAGTCTTTCATACATTTTTTGGATTTCTTCAAAATCGATTTCTTTTTCTTCTTCTTTTTGATCAATTTGCAAAGGATTAATGTAGATAATCCTTTTGTCTTTTATTACTTCATTTTTATCAACCACTATTCCATCAATTGGAGCCAAAATAGCTCTCTTTTTGGGGGAACGTGCTTCAAAAAGCTCTTCTACTCTCGGAAGACCTCCTGTGATATCCCTTGTTTTAATTTCTTTTACTGTAGTGACTTTATATAAAACATCCCCTGCAGTTACTTTTCCTTTATTTTCAACTAAAAGAACTGCTCCTACGGGCACGGGATATTCTTTTGTTTCATCTTTGTTTTTTACTATTATAGTAGGATTATACTTTTTACCACGAACTTCATACACTCGATAATAGCCTTGTTCATCTTGCTTCAAATTTTCATCTAACTCAATATCTTTATATTCAACCTCACCATTCATATCAGTGATTATAATATCATTCAATGTATCATACTTTGCAAGAAGCTGGTTGGGTTGGCAGAATTCATCTTGCTGAACAAAGATTTCACTTCCAATCTTTAAATTGATAGTAATGATATCCTCTTCTTCAATATAGAACAAATTATCAATAATGCGTGCAATTCCCATTCCGCTATATGTGAGACCACGTTTCCATTCATTTCCATCAAAATACTCGTCAGCTATTTGTTGCCCCGAAATAACTCGATCTCCATCCCTAACACGAAGATTTCGCAAATGCTCCAACGTGAATTTTAGGTGAATCTTTTTCAATTCAATGGAACCACGAGTTGCTAAAAGATGTTTTCCTGTCTTATCTTTCACAACAGAACCTTGAACTTTTTTGATAATACAACTAATACAATCAGAAGGAGCCTTGACTTCATTCTCACCTCTTTCAACATTGGTGGCCACACCACCAACGTGAAAGGTTCTCATGGTTAGCTGGGTTCCAGGTTGCCCAATGGATTGAGCAGCGATAATACCGACAGCTTCACCCAATTCCACTAATTTCAATCGCGCTAAGTCTAATCCATAACATTTAGCACAAACACCTCTTTTTGATTCACATGTAAGGATAGAACGAATATAAATTTTTTCTATCCCCAAAGCATCAATGGTTTTTCCGATTTCTTTCGTTATGAGGGTTCCTTTTTTAAACAAGACTTCTTTTGTTATAGGATGTTCTAAATCTTTTGCTAAGATTCTACCAAAAGCTCGATCCCCTAAACTTATCACAACCTTGTCTCGATCCTTGACGGCACTAATCCAAAGTCCATGCTCTGTTTTACAATCTTCTTCTGTTATGATCACATCTTGAGCTATATCTACGAGTCTTCTTGTCAAATATCCAGCATCTGCGGTTTTCAACGCCGTATCAGCTAATCCTTTCCTTGCACCATGAGTAGAGATGAAAAACTCTAAGATACCTAAACCCTCTTTAAAGTTTGAACGTATAGGGAGTTCTATGATCTCTCCTGAGGGCTTAGCCATAAGACCCCTCATACCTGCCAGCTGACGGATTTGTTGTTTTGAACCTCGTGCTCCTGATTCTGCCATGGCATAAATGGGATTGAAACCTGATTGATCTTTTTTGAGTTCTTCGAAAACAGCATTCATCACTTTTTCGTTTGTTCTGTCCCAGATTTCTATGACTTTTTTATAACGTTCTTCGTTGGTGATAATGCCATTCTTGTAATCTCTGGTTACTTTTTCTACTTCTTCATTTGCTTTTTGTATAAATTCCACTTTTTGCGCCGGAACTTTGATGTCTGATATTGCAATGGAAGGTGCAAAGATCGTAGAGTATTTAAAACCCAATTCTTTAAACTTTTCTAACATCTCGACTGTTTCAACAATCCCATAGTTTGCGTATACATCAGCAATTATCCGTATCGCTTCCTTATCAGTTATGGGATTATTCACATAAGGATATCCCTTTGGAAGGATAGAATTAAAAATGAATCGCCCCGGTGTTGTATAGATGATTTTGTCTTCGTAAAGAACTCGAACCTCTGCTCTAAGCCCAACTACTTTGCTCTCTAAGGCATGATAAATTTCTTCTAAAGAAGAAAAACTTTTCCCTTCACCGACATCACCACTCAATTTCGACGTCAATAAATACAATCCCAACACCATATCTTGAGTAGGAAATACAATTGGTTGTCCGTTTGCAGGATTAAGAATATTATGCGATGACAACATCAACATCCAGCACTCCAACTGGGCTTTCGGGGATAGAGGAACATGCACTGCCATCTGATCTCCATCAAAATCAGCATTGAAGGCATGACATACTAATGGATGTAATTGTATAGCTTTTCCTTCAACAATTACAGGAAGAAATGCTTGAATTCCTAAGCGATGTAAAGTAGGAGCTCGGTTAAGTAAAACAGGATGCTCTTTGATTACATATTCTAATGCTTCATTCGCTTCGGGTGACTCTTCTTCGATTTTTTTCTTTGCTGTTTTGATATTAGGAGCAAGATCTAATTCTAACAATCTTCTCATTATAAAAGGTTTGAATAACTCAAGTGCCATTTTTCTTGGTAATCCCATTTCGTGTAACTTGAGATTAGGACCAATCACAATAACAGAACGACCAGAATAATCCACTCTTTTCCCAAGAAGATTTTGCCGAAATCTACCTGATTTCCCCTTTAAATTATCAGCAATGGACTTTAGAGGACGATTTCCTTTTCCTTTCACTAAACCTTGTTTTCCTTTTTTTGAATTTTCAATTAAAGAATCAACAGCATCTTGAAGCATTCTCTTTTCGTTTCTTATAATGATATCAGGAGCTTTTAGCTGGAGTAATCGCTTAAGTCGATTATTACGTGTTATCACTCTTCTATAAAGATCATTGAGATCAGCAGAAGCAAACTTACCTCCTTCCAATTGAACCATTGGACGTAGCTCAGGAGGAATCACGGGAATTACTTCTAAAATCATCCACTCAGGGCGGTTTCCTGACTCCTTCAATGCTTCTAAAATCTCTAATCTTTTTAGCAATCTTTTATCAGGATTTTTGGAAGGTTCACTCGAAATCTGAGAACGTATCTCGTGGATTTCTTGTTCAATATCAATTCTGCTAAGTAGTTCTTTGATTGCTTCTGCACCCGTTAAAGCTAAAAACTTCTCACCATATTCATCTAGTAATTCGTTATATTCTTCTTCTTTAATGAGTTCACCAACTTCTTTATCAGAATCAGCTGGATCAATCACCACGAAAACTTCATAATTAAGGATTTTCTTAATTTGATTTACGTTTTTGTTAATCAGTATTCCGATTCTACTAGGGACATTTTTATAAAACCAAAAATGTGCTACAGGTGTTGCCAATTCTATATGCCCCATCCTTTCTCTACGAACCTTCGAAGAAGTAACCTCCACACCACATTTATCACATACTACTCCTTTGTATCTAACAGATTTGAACTTTCCACAATGACATTCGTAATCACGTGTTGTTCCAAAAATCCTCTCACAAAAAAGTCCATCTTTTTCGGGTTTAAGGTTTCGATAGTTAATCGTTTCTGCTTTTTTCACCTCACCATAGGACCACTCCCGAATTCTATCAGGACTAGCCAACATGAGCTTTACGGCATCAAAAGTTAATTCTTTTTTCTTTAGCATAATGATAACTCCTTTGAAATTTTATAAATTTTTTTAATTTCTTTCAATGGTTTCAATGCGTATTTTTGATTTTGTGGATTTGCTATATTCTTCATCCAAATCAGAAATATCAATGGGATTTCGGTTTTCATCCAATAATTGCAAATCCAACGCTAATCCTCTTAATTCTTGCAAAAGAACATTGAAAGACTCAGGTATTCCAGGTTTTATGGAATGTATTCCTTTTATGATAGCATCATATATCCTATTTCTTCCATTAATATCATCAGATTTATAAGATAGCAGTTCTTGTAAGGTATATGCAGCACCATAAGCCTCAAGAGCCCATACTTCCATTTCTCCTAATCTTTGACCTCCAAACTGAGCTTTACCACCCAAGGGTTGTTGGGTAACCATAGCATAAGGACCGGTAGAACGAGCATGCATTTTATCATCCACCATGTGTGTTAGCTTCATCATATAAATATAACCACAGAAAACTTTTCCTTCAAATTTCTCTCCCGTTCTTCCATCATACAGTTGAAATTTGCAATCCAAAGGTAAATCTGCTAATTCTAAATATCTCTTTATGTCTTCTTCTTTGGCACCATCAAAAACAGGTGTTTCAAAAAGATAGTTTAGTTTTTTCGCTGCATAACCCAACATTGTTTCAAAGATCTGACCAATATTCATTCTTGATGGAACACCTAAAGGATTCAAAACAATATCGATTGGAGTTCCATCCTCCATAAAGGGCATATCTTCAACAGGTAAAACTTTTGAAATCACACCTTTGTTTCCATGCCTTCCTGCCATCTTATCACCAACTTGAATCTTTCTCTTTGTAGCAACAAAAACCTTCACCATATCATTTACTCCAGCAGGGAGTTCATCTCCTCTCGACCGAGAATACCATTTTACATCAATAACTATTCCTTCTACTCCATTAGGAACTCTCAAAGAGGTATCTTTTACATCCCTGCTTTTTTCTCCAAAAATACTTTGTAAAAGTTTATATTCAGGTGTTGTTTCTTTTTCTGCTTGTGGTGTGACTTTTCCAACTAAGATATCATTAGGACGCACCTCTGCCCCAATTCGTATGACTCCCTTTTCATCCAAATCTCGAAATGCCTTATCGCTAATATTTGGGATATCCCTTGTGATTTCCTCAGGACCAAGTTTCGTTTCTCGAGTTTCTACAACAAATTCTTCAATATGTATCGAAGTATATACATCTTCTTTTACTAACCGTTCGCTAATAAGAATTGCATCTTCAAAATTATATCCATTCCATGGCATAAAAGCTACCAAAACGTTTTTCCCTAATGCTAAACGTCCCTTGTCTATAGAAGGACCTTCTGCCAAAATAGTAGCTCTGCGCTTAATTCTTCCGTCCTTATCGCGTATTTCCTTATAAACTTTTTGTCCTGCTATTGCTTTGGGTTTTGTGATTCTTTCATTCTCATTCACTAAGGGTTCATATTCTTTTTCTCCTATTTTGAGAGGATAAGAAACATTCACTACCTTTCCATTTTCTGTGGTCACCTGAATTTCGATTTCATCTTTTTTTATACTTTTTACAACTGCTTCTTTGAAGTAAATATACTTTTTGAGTTCGTTATCCCATTCCTTGTAATCAAAGATAATTGTATTAACAACAGGTTTTTGGTTGAATGTTGTATTTTGGTTCGTTCTTTCGAATTTTCTTAATACATATTTTTGTTTTTTACCATCTTTGTTTCTTACGATAATTTCATTAGCATCGACTTTTTCTACAACACCATCTTCTTCTGCTAGTACACAAACTCTTGAATCATAAGCCACTTTGGGTTCCATTCCTGTTCCTACGAAAGGTGCTTCTTCTTCAATTAAGGGAACTGCTTGCCTTTGCATGTTAGACCCCATAAGAGCTCTATTAGCATCATCATGCTCTAAGAAGGGTATGAGCGATGTTGAAACACTAACCACTTGTAGTGGAGCTATGTCCATATAATCGATTTCTTCTGGAGGAAGTAGTGGATAATCATCTCTTTTACGACAAGCAACAAATTTTGTTTTGAAAGTGCCATCTTCATTCAATGGTGTATTTGCTTGAGCAATAGCATAGAGTTCTTCTGCATCTGCTGTAAGGTATTCAATTTCATTAGAAACATAAACTTTTACTATACGACCTTTTTCATCTTTTTGTTTAATTACTTTTCGATAAGGAGTTTCTAAAAAACCATATTCATTCACCCGAGCTAATGTGCTCATTGAAACAATTAAGCCGATATTTTGTCCTTCTGGAGTCTCAATGGGACACATCCTTCCATAATGACTATAATGAATATCACGAACTTCAAAACCAGCTCGTTCGCGATTCAATCCTCCTGGACCTAGCGCATTCAATCTTCTTTTATGAGTAGTCTCGGATAAGGGGTTTGTCTGATCCATAAACTGAGATAACTGACCCAACCCAAAAAAATCATTGATAGCACTTGCAAAAGACTTTGTTGACACTACAGCAGTAGGTGTAATAGTTTCTCTATCTATAGAAGCTAATTTTTCTTTGATGCTTCTTTCCATTTTGGCAAATGCTTGTCGCAATTGATTTGCTAATAACTCACCTACACTTCGAACTCTACGATTCCCCAAGTGATCAATATCATCTAATTCATAACCATCTACTTCTTTAACTAATTTTAGAAAATATTTAAAGGTTTCTATGATATCTTCTTTTCTTAGAGTCCGTGTTTTTACGCCATCAAAGTTTTGTGGACTTATGTATTTAAACTTGTTGTTTATTTTGTGTCTTCCTACGGGAGATAAATCATAATTTTTTTCATCAAAAAACATTGACTCAATAATTTCCAAAGCATCATCATAGTCATAGTTATCCCCACGGACATATTGAATAAATTTCATCACAGCTTCTTTTTTATTTTTTACTTCATCTTTTTGTAGAGTATTTATAACTATAGTATCATCTTTGTTCGTATAGAATTTAAGAATTTCGACTTCTTCAATCCCAATATCTTTTAGTTTTTGGATGGAGTCTTCATCCAACATGTCTCCTGCTTCAAAGATGATTTCACCTGACTCAGGATCAATGATATCAGTTGCTACTCTTTTTTTGATGATTTTAGAATATTGTTTTTTCTTTAAGCCTGACAAATCGATTTTTTCTGTTTCATAAAAGAGTTTCAGAACTTCTTCGTTTGTTCCCTCCTCACATACTAAAGCTCGAAGAAAGATAGTTGCTGGGATTCTTTTTCTCTTATCAACTTTTATATAAAGAACATCCTTGGGGTCTAATTCAATTTCTAACCACGAACCTTTGTATGGAATAACTCGAGCTGTATATAAATTCTTTTCCTGATCGTAAAAAAAGAAAATCCCTGGTGAACGATGTAGCTGAGATACCACTACTCTTTCTGCTCCATTGATGATAAAAGTTCCATTTGGAGTCATCAAAGGAATTTCACCAAAATAAACTTCTTGTAATCGAATTTCTCCAGTTTTTTTCAAAAATATCTTCAAAACTACTTTTAATGCTCCACCATACGTTAAACCTCGATTTTTGCATTCCAAAGGAGACCATCTGCTTTCTTGGATTTTATAATGATCATACTCGACAATCACACCATTTTGATCATCTGTATCATCTGTCTCAATAGGGAATGCTTCCCGAAAAACCTGTTCTAGTCCTTTGTTTTCACGTTGTTTTGGATCAACATCTTTTTGTAAAAACTCATCATAGGAACGAAATTGAATAGAAATCAAATCTGGTATCAAATCGTAGTTTGTGATTTTTCCCAAATTGATTACTTTAAAATCCTTCGTTCTTTTTATGGTAAATTGAATATTTTCTGACATAGTTTATCCCTTTGTGGAAGTGATTTTTATCAAAATATGAATAAAAAGTTAAAATTGCTTTTTTTCGGATTTTGAATACTGGATTCTTTGGCAGCGTTTTGGATTGAAATTTTCATGAAAAGAATCATAAATTCCCACCCCAGAAAAACTTTGGGATGGGATTTTGAACTAAGCAGGAACAAGTTCTACGGTAGCCCCCACGTCAGTGAATTTTTTCTTCAATTCTTCAGCTTGATTTTTATCTAAACCCTCTTTGACTACTTGATTGCCTTTCTCTACTAGTTCTTTTGCTTCTTTCAAACCCAAACCTGTGATTTCCCTTACGATTTTGATCACATCAACTTTTTTCTCACCAACACTCTTCAAGACTAAGTTGAAGGCTGCAGGTGCTTCTTCAGCAGGCTGAGCTGCACCCCCAGCTTGGGGAGCGACCGCTGCTGCAACAGCTACTGGAGCCGCTGTGGAAATGCCAAACTTTTCTTCCATTTTTTTTACTAATTCCGATGCTTCGACTAAGGTTAATTTGCTTATTTTCTCAAGTAATTCATCTACTACTGACATATGAAACTCCTTTCTAAATAATTTACATTAGGAATTTTGTTTCTCTGCAATTTGTTGGATACCACGTGCAATTCGAGTTATGATTTCCTTCATACCTATGGCGATTCGTTGCGCAGGTGTATTTAAACCTCTTGCAATAATAGTTAGCAATTCTTCTTTCGTTGGTAATCCTGCTATGCTCTTGATTTCATTAGAGTCCAAAAATTTTCCTTCAAAATACCCTCCACGTAGTTGGATTTTTTCATCTTTTTTGCTTTCTTCAATTATGACTTTTGCAATACTTGGTAATTCATCCCCTGCAAAAGCAACAAAGAGTGGACCTCTTATGGTTTCTTCAATAGCTTTTTGTTTTTCTTCGTATTCATGATGAGGTGAGTCCTTCAAAACAATTTTGAAGATAGTATTTTTAACAACTTTTGTTGTGGCTTTTTTTTCTTTGAGCTTTTTTCGCAGTTCAGTCAATTGCTCTACGGTTAAGCCTGTATAGGTCGTCATGATTAGATTTGGCTTTTTTTCTATGATTTCTTTTAATTCTTTTACCAATTGAACATTCTTGCGTGATGGCATATCAATCCCTCTATCATATAATAGTTTTTGGATTTATCTTGATTGATGGTCCCATTGTTGGAGCTATATATAGAGTCTTCACGTATTCCCCTTTGGCATCTGCCGGTTTATCCCTCATAATGGTTTGATACATGGTTTTTAGATTTTCCTTTAGTTTTTCTTCTTCATAAGATACCTTTCCTATTGGTACATGTATCACGCCAGTTTTGTCAGCACGGTACTCGATTTGACCACCTTTCACGTTTCTGATGGCTGTTTTTAGATCATCCGTTACTGTGCCAGCTTTGGGTTTTGGCATTTTCCCTTTCAAGATAGGACCCAATTTTCCGATTTTTCCCATCATATCGGGGGTAGCTATACAGACATCGAAGTCGGTCCATTTCTCTGTTTGGATTTTTTCAATAATGTCATCAGAACCTACGAAGTCAGCTCCTGCCTCCTTTGCCTCTTGGTGTTTGTCTTCCTTCGCAATCACTAAAACTGTGATTTTTTTCCCTGTTCCATAAGGTAATAATGCAATCCCCCGAACGTTTTGAATAGATTTATAATTGATTTTAAAATGTGCCTCCACCGTCCCATCAAACTTTGTATAGGATACTTCTTTTACTTTTCTAACTGCTTCATCAATGCTTATAGCTTCATTAGAATTGACTTTTTTACTTGCTTCTATCCACTTTTTCCCTCGTTTCATAGTTTTAACTCCTTTTATAAATCAACTTCAACTCCCATTGATCTACAAGTACCCGCAATAATCTTCACAGCCGTATCTAAATCTGGAGCATTTAAATCATTCTTTTTGATTTCTGCGATTTTTTCCAACTGAGCTCTTGTGAGTTTGCCAATTTTTTGCGTACCTGGGGTTTTAGCTCCTTTCTCTACCCCCAATTCTTTGAGTATCAAAACCGATGCTGGTGGAGACTTGGTAATAAAAGTAAAACTTCTGTCCGAATAAACTGTGACGATGACAGGTATTTTTATACCAGCTTGGCTTTTGGTCCGATTATTAAATTGTTCACAAAATTCCTTGATGTTTACTCCTGCCTGACCTAAAGCTGGTCCAACTGGTGGTGCGGGGGTTGCTTTCCCTGCCTCGATTTGTAGTTTGATCTGTTTTACTACTTTTTTTTGTGCCATAAGTTTTACCCTATAATTCTAAATTGTAATCACTTGAGAATAATCAACTTCGATTGTGGTTGTTTGTCCGAAGATTTCGATCTTGATTTTCAACTTGCCTTGATCCTTCAATATATCTTCTATAATCCCAGAGAAATTGTTGTAAGGTCCATCTACAATCTTAACTTTTTCTCCTTTATTCAGAAGAACTGGTGGAGGAAGTGGTGTTTCCGCTTCTTTTTCTGATAATTGAAGGTTCAAAATGTTTCTAACTTCATCTTTTGATAGAGGTTTTGGATCTGAACCACCTAAAAACCCTCGAATCGAAGGAACCTTTCGGATTTCGGTTTTCAATTCTTCATCAAGTTCCAACTCTGCAATGATGTATCCTGGCATGATTTTTTTTTCTATGATGACTTTTTTCCCTTTTCGCATTTGAGGAACCTTGACTACTGGCACAATGATTTGCCCTAATTTATCCTTGATTCCTTTATTTTCAACATATCGCTCTAAATTTTCTTTGGCTTTTTTCTCATGTCCTGCTTGAGTTGAAATCACATACCATTGCTTCATAAATTACTATGACCCCAAGCTAACTAAAAAATCAAAAATTTTTTCAAAAACAAAATCTGTGAAATACAAAAATAGAGAAATCAAAATTACTGTGATTAATATGACCCATGTTGATTTTACCACTTCGTCTCGGGTTGGCCAAATCACATGTTTTAACTCTTCTCTTACGCCTTTTAAAAAATCCCACATAGTGATCCCTCTACAGCAGGCCGGGCGAGAATCGAACTCGCGCCTGAGGCTTTGGAGGCCCCAATTCTACCATTGAACTACCGGCCTTTTTTGCCCTCTACCAGACTCGAACTGGTGACCCCTTCCTTACCATGGAAGTGCTCTACCTGCTGAGCTAAGAGGGCTTAGTTTTAGAAAGACCTATATTTTTTATCTGATTAGGATGTCAAGCCAATTGAAGCTAAATTCTATTCTAAGTTTTACAAATATACAATAACTCTCTGTATAATTTGTTTTAAGTAGTCCTCAAATTTTTGCCTATCATTTTCATCTTGAATAAAAATCAATAATAATTTTAAATTTCTTTGTATTGACTCATTTGAATTGAGTTCATTGGTTGGATCATAAACAGACAAAAAATCCAAAAAAGGTTCGTAGACTTGCCGAAAGTATGTGTAGTATTTTTCATTCTTTTGCTTGAGGTATTCTTGAACTTGTTTTAGATAACTTAGCAATTGGTTGTATTTTTTGATTCGAAAATAGAGTTCTTCTAAAGACTCCACAGAAAGCTTTGTTTTGATGGATAATTTTTCTAAATTCTTCTTCAAAGAAAAATCAGGCTGACTCTCCAAAGGAAGGATATTCAAAATCCCAATCACACTTTTTACAATAGAATCAGCCCCAGCAACAAAATCTTGATATTCTTGTATCTTTTGATGATTTTTAAAATACAAAATTTTCTTTCGAACCTCAACAAAATCGGATATCGTAAAGGGAATTTGTTCTTCTCGTTTGTTCTGGGAAGAACCCCCATTCTGATTTTCAATAGAAACATTTGACTCTCCGTTTTGATTCTTTATGATTTCCTGGAGCCGAAGTTCTACTTTCATGGGGAAAAGACGCAAGATCTCAAGTATGATAGATTCTTCTTCTTCTTTTTCTTTTTGAGGTTCTTGCTGCAAGGTTTGTCTGTTTGCATTGAGATTAAAGGTATCTTGAGGATTTTCAACTGCAGTTTGGAGTTTTTGAGCTAGATCCAAGGATATATAGTTAAATTGAAACTTCTCTAAAATTTCTTGTATTACGGAAAGTTCTTTTGGATCAACTTTTGTTGTTAATCGTTCTGATTGAGATGGTGTTTGGATTTTACTTTCTTCACTTTTATTGAGTTGTGATTGAATTATCTTAGAATAAATCGTCCTTCCAGGCAACTTTAAGACATAGTCGGATTTATCTTCTATAAATTTTCCTTTCGAAAAATCATGCAAGAAGATATATTGAACGATAATGCTAATCAATGATGTTTGTTCATTGAAAATGGCATTGCGTAGAATTTCTTTTTCTTTTTTTAGATTTTGAACGGTTTTGAAGTAATTTTTTTGTATATATTCATTCAATGATTTCTCGTTGATTCGTAGAAGATTCGCAATATTTTTGCTTTTTTGAAGAAAAGCCTCTAAATTTGTAATGTTTTCCTTTCGAAAGAAATCATTAATTTTCTTTATATAATCATTGGGATTGAGATTATTGCTTTCGATTATCTTTTTGATTAAATAGATAAGGACTTCTTCATCACTTACATAGGATTTTCCACTTAAAAAACTCACATATTTTTTTCTTTTCTATGAAATGGATTTGTCAATTGATATTTGTTCTTGAAGCTTTAGGATGTCACCTTCTTCTTCGATAATCCGGTATCGAATGTAGGTATTTACACTTCCTTCTTGGGTATAACGAACTAAATCATAATCTACACGGGGAGAAATAAAAAAATCGGTTTCTTTCAGTCTTCGCTCAATTTCTTTTCGGATATGCTCTCGTGCTTCGGATCTTCTTGTATACCATGTTGGAACTATCACTTCTTTCTTATATGCTAATTTTTTGTCTTTGTAAACCGCTACTGTAAGTTGGATTCTATAATACACTTCTTTTTGATCATGATTTCCACTCATTCGCTAACCCCGACTTCTTTTTGTGTTTATCGAACTTCAAAGAGGCGTTTCTAAAATCTTTATAAAGAATTTTTTTATAAAATCATTTAACTTTTTGGACATATTTTGATAGTTCAATGCCCATTGTCGAGAACCTCCCTCATGAACGTAGTTCGTTACAGCTAAAAATGATGTAAAAGGAATAGCTTGCTCAAAACAAACCTTTGCCAATCCATAAGCTTCTAAGTTTTCGTAAATACTTGCATGACTCTGGGGCAAAAACTTCCAAAAACGATCAAGAGGAACCTCTGTGAGAGTAACTGAGTCCGTTGTATTGATCAAAGCTTCTTCAAAGAGGGGATAAAGAAGTATGATTTCTTTTGCAACTTCACCTCGCTTTGTTTGTATCAACCCAGATACTTCAGAAAAAAACTTAGCTTTTTTGTGCAAAATAGCATAATCAAGATTCACAAACTGGTTTGCTACGACAAACTCAGGATAATGCCTTTCATAACTACCACAGGAGCCTAAGAACAGAACTTCGATATCCTCATAGAAAAAACGTCCTTCTTGATTTAAAAGAGAAATCAAAGAAAACATCGAATTCAACTTCCCAATCCCAAATGGCTGAATCAGAATTTTGTATTTTTTGTTGGTAAGCAAAAATGTTTTTTGATGCAGAAATAAAAGGTCTTCGATTTCTTCTAAGACAGCAGAACCTATGAGTAAAAGATTCAACTTTTTTACTGAAAAATTTTACTCAAAGAGCTGTAAAGGTAATAACCACCAAATAATAAAAACATAATCCCTGTGAGGATATTCATTATATTTCTGAATTTCATGAACAAAACAGAAGAAAAACTCACCACCACCCACAGCGAAGGTATGTTTGCCAATCCAAACAAAAACATAAAGAGAAAGCCCTTCATAGGATCCCCCAACCCCGATGATGTGATAAAGGCAGTATAAGACAAACCACAGGGTAAAAGTCCTAACACCATTCCAATAAGAAAATAACTCCAGATTGATGAACTCTCTTTTAGATTACGAACCCAGCCAGAAAAATGATACCCAAGTGTTTCCAACTTTTGAAGAAAAAGATACAATTTGCTTGATGGAAGCCAATGCAAATGCTCAAGCCCTTTGAAAATCATGAAGATGCTTACCAAAATTAGAACGGCATTCTTTATTCCCATCAACGATCCCATCGTATTCACAAAAGAGCCTGTAAATCCCATGACTAATCCAATCAAACTATAAGTAAAAATCCTACCAAAATGATATAGAATTTGAATCAGCGTATTTTGCCAAAAAGAAAGATAGGGGGATTTTCCTAAGATTACTGAAGAAACAACAGGACCGCACATGGAAACACAATGGGCAAACCCTCCAAAAAAACCCGTGCTCAAAGCAATAAGATAAAACGACGTCATGAACTTTATTGCAAAATATCAAATTGAATGTTCTTTACATATTCTTTTTCGGGGGTTTTCATTAGGATTTTGATGTTCCATCTTCGATCGTCTGACGTGCATTCAGGAAAAATCCCTTTTCCTTCAAAAAGGTTATCTGATACTTTTTTCATGATTACTTTGTTTTCTCCCATGTACATAGCTGGCATGGTCAAATCTAAAAGAATCTCTGGTTGATGAATGTTTGATTTTGTGAACTCTAATTGGAACTGTATTTCTTTCATTGTATATACAGGTTTGGGACTTAAATTGAGTTTACCTTCTATGAAGGTTTGTTTTTTTTCATCTTGAATAGTGAAATGACAAATTTCTTTGTGGACATCACATAAAATAAAATCTTTGATTTCTTCTACAACTCCACTATGATGATGATGGTGATGGTGAGCATGACTTGATGCTTCTTTTTCTTTTTCTTTGCAAAAAGACGTGATGATGAAGACCAAAAGAATTAAAAAATTGAGCGGTTTTAATGTTTTCATAACGTCAATTTTATGTTAATTTTTATTCTGTCTATGATTTTTTAACATTAATTTTATCATTATAAAAAAATTCTTTTCTATAAATGGGATTTAGCGCAATTCAGGTTTTATGAAATCTTTCCGAGGGACGTTTTATTTGTTTTATTATCCTGACGATTGGGAGTTAAAAATCATTGAAAACATTCCCAGTTTGTTTCATCCCCAAGGTTCAGGAGCTCTGATTGTGGTTGCATTTCGTTATCATGATCCGGAAGGAGTTGATACCAAAAGGGAATTGTTAAGATATCTTAAAGCACAAAATATCTATGGCGCCGAACATAGAATTGTCAATTACGAACTATCGAATTCCATCCAAGCATCAACGATTGAATACATGCATAAAGACCGCTTTTGGTTTGCAAATATAATAGGAAAGGATCACAAATACATCCTTTTCTTGTGGAATAGTGATGAAATCCCTTCTTCGAAAATTGCCTTAGATATTTCCAAAATCATCAAAAGCGTTATATATTTAGATTAAAATTTTTTTCTACTTTTTCCTAAAAAAATTTTCAAAATCCTTTAAAAAATTTCAAAATTTTCGTCATTTTTCGATAAATGCTATCCTTTTACTATTTACTTTTACGCCTCCGTTATTCAATAGCCTCACGTTTTCCCTGGTAATTTTTCAATATTTTACCAGGGAACTTTTTTCTTGCTAGTCGAATAGGTTTGATTTTGCTTTCAATTGATGAAAAAAATTTTTTTATGGATTTTCTTATTATTTATTTTTTCTTTTCACAAAGAATATTTCCCTCAAGATTATATTTTTATCTTCCCATCAGAAAAAATTAAGACTTACTCCAGGGGTATCTTTTTTTTGCATTCACAAGAGCGAAATTTCGTGGGAGTTGCGCTACAATCCAAAGAAAAAATCAATAACGAAAAAATCCAAAACTGGATATCTTTATTAGAAACCTTACCCTTCCTTGTAAAAGGTGGCATTGATTTATACCATTGGGATGAATACATCCTTCGCCCCAACACCAAATTTGTCGGATGTTTGGAAAATTATGCTCAAGAATGCTATGAAGTCATGAATTACTTCTATGAAGTCTATGATGTAGTTCTGGAATTGGTATTGGATAATCCTAAAGCACCATCTCATCTTTTAAAAGAAGTTTTACGACTTCTCAAGCTACCTTACGAGAATGAATTTTCTAATTTCAGCGAAGAAAAAGAACTCATCTATCATTTAAAATGGAAAATCCTAAATAACGAACAAAATCATAGTTTTTTGATTTTGGGGATATTTCCAAAAGAAACCTACAAAAAAAGCTATTTTTGGTTAGATCAAGTTTTTGCTTCAACAAACATTATCCCGAAAAATGCCCTTAGGATTTTGATTGAAGATGAATTCGAAAATCTACAAGAACACAGCGAAATCCTTTTCATCGCTGATAACTCTTATAGCATGAAGGAGAAATTTCTTTTTTTCGAAGAACAATGGCAGTATTTTGCGAAAACACATTCAGCGTTTTTCTCATCCCTTCGCTTTGGACTCATCACTATGTATGGTTGTCAATACCAAGAGCTACCAAAAACAGAAAATTCCAACAAAGAAAAGTCACATCAAGTAGAAGATACTCAAAAGTTTTTTTACGAGTCATGTTTGTTATGTGCTGAGACATTCATATCAGAAAAAACAAACAAAAACATTGCCTTCGTTTGTTTGAGTGATGAAGGGGACTATTACTCAAAAATCACCCAAAAAAAATTCTCCGAAAGGGACAACCTTTTTTTAAAAAAAGCCATTCCTGTTTTTGGGATTCTTCCTATGGATCATTATGGGAACATAACTGATTGCATAGGAAACTTAGGAAAAACCAAACTACACTTCAAATACGACAAGAAAGAAAAAAACGAACTCGCAATTGATTATAAATTACTCTCGAGGCTCACGAAAGGTCTTACATTTTCGATTTGTAATTCTGATTATCAATTTTTGTTCAAAACGATTGCTTATCAAACCTTGGGACATCATTCAAAATTCAAGCTTTCTCGCCTTCCCATCCAAAGCACGATAGAAGTTCAAAGCTTTACCACTAAAATTCGTTATTTATATTTAGATGAAAGAGAATTCGATCCCAATCAGACTTATTTTTTCTATCATGAAAAAGAAAATGCGATTGTTTTAGTGGGTAATCAAAACATAGAAAAAATCCAAATCCGTTATCGAACGATGGAATTCTGAGTCATTTTTTCGCTTTTTCCCAAAACTGCTCAAACCATATCAAGAAGTTCTCGTAAATTTCGACTTTTTGATCCTCCAAGAGGTATACCACCTTCATGTTATGTTTTCGATCAAAAGCGATGTCATATTCTTTGTATTTGGCAATCAAGATATAATTTTTTAGACTAGGATGCCGTTCTGGAATGGTGAAGAAAAAATCAGGGATGTCGGGATCCACAGAAAGAAGCAAAACCCGATAGTCTTTAGGGAAAAGAGTTCCGAGTTTCTTTTCATAAAAATTCAGTTCTTCTTCGGTGAAAACCGCAGAATCCAAATACCTCCCTGACTGGTATATCTCAGAAATGATCTTCATAATTTCCATAAAGATAAACAATCACACATACACTCAAAATCAATAAAAACGTATCAAACCTATTAAGCCTATCAAGAAAAAAAAGACTTTACGAATCAAGTGAAATAAAGAATCTATGTTAACAATGAAAGGCATAATTGTTGAAGCAATAGAAGAACTGATTACAAAAAATTTTGGGAAAGAACAATGGCAGAAACTCTTAGAGATGTGCAACCTAAGAAAAGATACATTTTTTCTCGCAACCGAAGATGTTCCTGATACTTTAGTTTTTTGTATTATTGATGCCATTGGCAAAACCTTCAACCTCACAAACCGGCAAATTTTTGAACTATTCTCAGACTACTGGACACTTCAATACGCACCAAGAGTTTTTTCGCACTACTATGATGAATGTAAGAATGCCAAAGAATTTCTGCTAAAGATGGATGAAGTTCATTACGAAACCACCAAGACAATACCAGATGCAAATCCCCCACGATTTGAATACCACTGGAAAGACAAAAGAACCCTCAAAATGAAATACAAATCCAAAAGAGGATTGATAGACTTAATGATTGCTTTAATACATTCAGTAGGAAAATATTATAATGAGAATTTAAAGATAAGAAAGCTTTCTTCAGAAGAAGTAGAAATTGAGTTTGAATATTGAACCTTTAGATTATCTTTGTGATAACAATCATGTTTTCGTTCTTAGAAATAGGCTGGATATAAAACCCTAAATAGGGTATTTCATTTTTTAACTCTATCAGCTCTTTGAGCAATTTATATTCTGTCAAAATGATCACCTTTTGCTTTAGAAAAGAATGATAGAAAAATTCTTCTATTGTTTTTAAAGAACTCATCCAAAATATAGATCGCTATTTTTTTGTTGAAAATTCAATGACAAAGATTTTTTTTTTGTCTATAAGAATAAGATTTTTCACGTAAAGGTGTGATATGAAATTTGCAAAATCTATTTTTGTAGTTTTGATTGGTTTTAGCCTATACTTCACTTTCTGTGGATGCAATCAAGCAGAAACTCGTGAAATCCCATCAAATTTTGGAAGAAGAGAATTCGATGAAATCATCAACTATGCCCTAAATCATTATTATGATCCTAAACTTATTGATTCAAAAAGAGCTTACATAAATGCAGCAGAATTTGCTTTGAAATCTCTTCCTTACGGATTAGCAATTTATCCAGAGGAATTCTACAAAAACGTTCAAAACCTCATAAAACCCGAACGTATTGTTGAAGGAAATATCATCAAAATACAACCTGAGGATAGCTACGTCATCATTGAACCGAACTATGAACTATTAGAAGCAAAAAACAAAGCCAGAGAAGAAGAACTAAGAAAACTAGACCCAAAGCAAAGATTAGAGCTCAATAAAAAAACTCAAGAAGAAATCAGAAAAGAACAACAAATTTTAGATTCCTATTGGGATAAAACTTCTTTTAATCGGGAAGATTTCTTAAAAGTTATTCAATTCATTGAAAATAATTTAGAGAAGTATTCCCAACCCCCAAAAACCGCCAAAACAAAAAATAACGAAAAACATCCGAATTTTGGGATGAATATCGTCTATTTTACAGCAGCAAATGGTTTCTTAGCATCTTTTGATCCCCATAGTGGACTGATTGATTTGAAAAGTTGGGAAAGAATGAGAAAAGAATCAGAAGATTCTTCTTTTGAAGGAATTGGAGCTCTTCTTCGTGGTGGTGGTATATCTGATGTGGTGGTAGAGACTCCTCTTCCGGGTTCACCAGCTCTAAATGCAGGACTAAGAGCTGGAGATATCATACGAAAAGTCAATGGTGAATCCATCAGTAATTTGCCACTAAATGAAGTTGTCAAGCGAATACGTGGTCCCAAAGATACCATAGTAGAGCTTGAGATTGAAAGACCCACAGAAATGAAAACCTATGTTCTAAGAATCAAACGGGGTGTGATTGAACAAAAAGCCGTAAGTTCTATTTATCTTCCTGAGACTATTTATTATGATTTCATCAAAATGAAGATTGGAATCATCAAAATCACTTCTTTTCTTTTTGATAAAGTGCCTCAGTCCGAAATGATTCGAAAAGAATTCTATAATCTGATGGAAAAATCCGAAGGGAAGTTGGAAGGATTAATTATCGATTTAAGAAACAATCCCGGTGGTGATTTGGACGAAGCCATCAAGGTTGCGGGATTGTTTTTGCCAGAAAGATCCGTTGTTGTAGAAATTCGTGGGAAGAATAATCAAACTGAAAAACGATATAGTTCACAAACCCCTCTTGTCGTTAATAATAAAAAAATTCCTGTGGTGGTTTTAGTAAATGCGAGTTCTGCTTCTGCCAGTGAGATCTTTGCTTCTGCATTGATGGATCATAATGCAGCTCTAATCGTAGGAGAAAGAACGTTTGGAAAAGCAACAGTCCAAGGAATTCGGCGGATGAATGATGTTTTGATCAAAATCACCACTGCTCGATACTATGCTCCCAATGGATACACCATTCAAGTTTATGGAGTGGAACCTGATATTTTGATTTCGGATGAATTCGATAATTCCTTTCCTCCAAAGTTCCGTGAAGAAGACATGTGGCAACACCTACCTCAATTGGAAAAACGTCAACCTGACCCCAACCGAGAAGAGTGGGTAAAAAAACTCCAAACCATAGCCAAACCGTGGACCATTAAAGCCGAAGAATTCCTAAAACAACATCAACATGATGCAATCAAACCTGATGCCATGTTGATACGAGCTTTACCTTACATTAAAGTCATGAAACTCTACCCCAATCCTTGATGGTTAATGGAGGTGCTTTCATGTGATTTTTTAGTTATTGGAAGTGGTATTTCTGGACTTTATACCACTTATTATCTTTCTGAATTAGGAGATGTTATCCTCATAACGAAAGCTACAATATCTGAATCCAATACCTCCTACGCACAAGGTGGGATTGCGAGTGTTCTTAGCGAGCATGATTCTTACCAGAGCCATATCGAAGATACCTTAAAAGCCGGAGCTGGTTTATGCGATCCTAAAGCCGTAGAAATATTGGTAAAAGAAGGACCTACTCATATTTATAAATTATTGGAGTTGGGAGCCAATTTTGATAGAACCCCGGACGGCAAATTACATCTAAATCGGGAAGCAGGACATAGTCATGATCGCATCGTTCATTCCAAGGACTTGACGGGAAAAGAGGTTGTACATGTATTGATGAACGTCATATCAAAAAAGAAAAATGTCTTAATCTTAGAACATCACGTAGCTGTGGAATTAATCACACAATACCATGTAGAAGAAAAAGGAGACCCTATCCTCAAAGAATCTGTATGCTATGGAGCTTATGTTTATTCAAGAAAGACGTGGGACATTTTTCCCATTTATGCAAAAGCCACTATTTTAGCAACTGGAGGTGCAGGACAAGTATACCTTCATAACACAAATCCTGATGTAGCAACAGGTGATGGAGTAGCATTGGCTTATAAAGCTGGTGCCACCATTACCAACATGGAATTCTATCAATTTCATCCCACTTCATTATATAGTCCCAATCAACCACCATTTTTGATAACGGAAGCTCTGCGTGGTTATGGAGCAAAACTTCTCAACATTGATGGCGAACCTTTCATGCATCGATATGATGAAAGATTAGAACTCGCTCCCAGAGATGTTGTAGCAAGAGCTATCGACGCGGAAATGAAAAAAACCGGATCCCCACATGTATATTTAGACATAACCCACAAAAATCCAGAGGAAACCAAAGAAAAGTTCCCAACCATTTATCAAACATGCTTGGAAAGGGGGATTGATATTACAAAACAATGGATTCCTGTTGTGCCAGCTGCCCACTATATGTGTGGTGGTGTAGAAGTAGATCTCTGGGGAAGAACTAAACTAAAAGGTCTCTTTGCAGTAGGAGAGGTGGCTCATACGGGAGTTCATGGAGGAAATCGTTTGGCTTCTAACAGTTTATTAGAAGGCTTAGTGTTCGGTTATCGGATTTATCAATACTTAAAACTAAACCCAATAATGAAACAAAATAAAAAGATCAAGCCTTGGAACAAAGATGGACTAAATAACCCAGAAGAATGGATTTTAGTTCAACATAATCTCCAAGAAATCAAAACCATTATGTGGAACTATGTTGGAATAGTTCGATCCAACCTTCGACTACAACGAGCTCTGCGAAGACTTGAACTTCTTTACGACGAAGTCATGGACTTCTACAGAAGAACAGTAATTCAAAACAAAATATTAGAACTAAGAAACATCACAATAGTTGCTAAAATCATCACTCTTTCTGCTTTACACCGAAAAGAAAGCCGCGGACTTCATTACTCTACCGATTACCCAGAAAACAAAAAACCTTCAAAAGAATACACTCGTATTCTACGACTACCAGAAAAAGAATTCTATATACTAAAACAATAATTTTTAAAGCCAAAATTAATAAAAAAACCAACTTACTCAACCACAACAAAAATTAAAACACCTTAAACATCACTTTTTGATTTCAATCATATGCTTTTTATAAAAACAAAAGAGTGGGTTTTGGCTAAATTGAAAAAACTTTACTTTAACTTCGCATATCAATTAACAATCCTCGAATTTCACGTAGGTTTCTGAGAATTTCAAACGCTGTATTTCTTTTGGATTGAATGGCTAACGTCATTTTGTGAAGTTTTTCATCGATGATTTTCACATAAGAAAGAAGAAACTCTTTACCAGCGGAATTTTTTCGTTTGAGGGTCTGGATTTTGACATTCTTTTCAATCTGGAGTTTTGCAATCTGTCTTACTAAGTTTTTGTATTCTTCTAATATATCTTCTGTGGGATTTTTGATTAATTCACTTTCAACTTCAGGAAGCCTTACCCAAAGTTGATGCAATTCCGGCTCTTTTTTTGATGGGATAAATTCCTCTAAGATTTCTAAAAAATTCGATTCTTTTGGTTTATGATTTTCTTTGTCTTCAACACGTTTTTCTTTTTTTGTTTCTTTTGTTTCTCTGGTAGATTGAGCATTTGTCTGAGTCAATCTCCATGAACTTGATGTTTGATTTTTTACAATTCCTTGCTCGATGGAAATCATATATTTCCCTTCGGAATTTATTTTATTTTGTCATGATTTGTTTTTTCTTTTTTCTCTTTTTTCAATAATTTTTAGATTTTCATTTACACATTGAAATCTGAGTTGATAAATTTTCAAACATTCAGCGAAATTTTACTTGACAAACAAAAGGAATTTCAATTGTCATATCTTGCTTAAGTTTTTCTTTTCTTAGTTAATAAAAATTTTAAGGAACAATATGCCAAACATTAACAATCCTTTAATTGTTCAGTCTGATAAAACCTTACTCTTAGAGGTTCATAACCCTCGATTTGAAGAATGCCGAGCGTTTTGTAGTAAATTTGCGGATTTAGAGAAAAGTCCTGAACATTTCCATACTTATCGAATAACACCATTGTCATTGTGGAATGCTGCCTCAAGTGGTATGACGGCAGAGGAAATCTTGAATGGTTTAGAAGAATTCACTAAATATCCCCTACCCAAAAATGTCATCAAAGAAATCCAAGAACAAATCTCACGATATGGAAAAGTAAAACTCGTAAAAGAAGAAGATGGTGAGCTTTATATCATTTCCGAAGAACCTAACTTTTTGAAAGAAATCGCTCATCATAGAGCTATCCAAAACTTTATCAAAGAAGTTCAACCAAATCGCATTGCTATTTTAAAAGAATACCGAGGACACATCAAACACGCATTGATTAAAGTTGGTTATCCCGTTGAAGATTTAGCTGGTTATGAAGAAGGGGCTGCGTATCATTTTAATTTTCGAGCTGTTACTCGTTCCGGAAAGTCTTTCGGAATGAGGGATTACCAACGTAAAGCTGTCGAAATCTTTCATGCAGGGGGAAGTAAATACGGAGGATCGGGTGTGATTGTTCTTCCCTGTGGAGCAGGAAAAACTATCGTTGGTTTAGGTGTGATGCAATTGGTCGGAGCTTACACATTGATTTTAGTTACGAATACTTTATCCATTCGGCAATGGAAAAACGAAATCTTAGATAAAACCGACATTCCAGAAGAAGACATAGGGGAATACAGCGGCGAAAAGAAAGAAATTCGTCCCATCACGATTGCCACCTACAATATCGTAACCCATAGAAAGAAAAAAGGAGGCGAGTTTACACACTATCATCTTTTTAGTGCTGCCAACTGGGGACTAATTATTTATGACGAAGTTCATTTGCTTCCTGCTCCCGTTTTTCGTTTGACCTCGGAATTACAAGCAAAGCGTAGATTGGGATTAACTGCTACCTTAGTTCGAGAAGATGGATTAGAAGAAGATGTTTTTTCTCTGATCGGACCAAAAAAGTATGATATCCCATGGAAGGATTTAGAAAAGCTCTCTTGGATTGCCAGTGCTAAGTGTATAGAAATCCGTATAGACATGGATGAAGAACTTCGTGCCAAGTATTCTGTTTCTGATGATCGCGAAAAGTATCGAATAGCTTCTGAAAACCCATTAAAGTTAGAGGTTATCAAAGCCATTTTGGATGAACATGAGTGGAATAATGTTCTCATCATTGGTCAATATCTTGATCAGTTAAATACCATAGCCAAACGATTCAAACTACCTATCATCACAGGGCAAACCCCCCTATCAGAAAGGGAAAGACTTTACAAAGCCTTCCGAGAAGAAAAAGAACCCTGTTTGATTGTTTCGCGAGTAGCCAATTTCTCTATTGATCTACCTGATGCTCGTGTTGCCATTCAAGTCAGTGGAACTTTCGGCTCACGCCAGGAAGAAGCTCAACGATTAGGAAGGATACTACGCCCAAAAGGGAAAGACAATATGGCATACTTCTATACGATTGTATCAAGAGACACAACCGAAGAAACCTTTGCTCAAAATCGCCAACTATTTTTGACAGAACAAGGCTATGAATATCAAATCTACACATTTGAGGAATACCAAAAAATGAAAGGGAAAGCAAAAGAAATCATAACTCAGAGGTAAACCTATGAAGAAACTAATCTTTATTACAGGCTCTACCGATGGAATTGGAAAAGCTTTAGGAATTGAGCTTCTGAAAAAAGACTACGAAGTCATTTTTCACGGAAGAAAACAAGAACGATTGAATCAAACACTAAAAGAAGTCAAAGATCAAACAGGAATCACCGTCAAAGGTTATCTTTCGGATCTTGCGGATTTTGAACAAGTCACAAGGATGTGCGAAGACATCCAAAAGGATTTTGATAAAATAGATGTCTTCATTCACAACGCTGGAACGTATGAACAAAGGCTTCAATGGAATCCCGACAAGATCGAAAAAACCATGGCAGTAAATTTTGTTTCAAACGTTTTGATAAATGAAAAGTTATTTTCTTTTTTCAGTAAATCAAAAGAAGAACGAAAGCGAAATAATGATCCCATGCGAATTATCTTAGTAAGCAGCATTGCCCATCAAAGTGGAAGGTATTCCTTCAACGATTGGTTTTATCCGAAAAGTTTCAATGGCTATATGGCTTATGCTAATTCCAAAATGGCACAAATCATGTATGGCTATTATATAGCTGACATCTATAAAGATCATTCTATTACGGTGAACTCATTACATCCGGGAGTGATTGATACAAAAATACTAAGGGAAAATTTCGGCATGAGGGGAGCTCCCATAACCGAAGGGATAAAAACCTCCCTGTATTTAGCCACATCCGATGAAGTCAAATCGATTACAGGAAAATATTTCAATAATAGCAGAATCGATAAAAGCTCATCGGAAACCTATATAAAATCCCACCAACAAGAACTCTACATGAAAACAAAAGAAGTAATAAAAAAATATTTATAATAGGCTCATAAAAATATAATACAAATGGTGCTTGAAGTTCTTTTTAGTCCCAATGGTCAGACCTAATTCGCACGTAAGATTACTACTTACATAGCCATCGTATTGTTTTGTCTCTAACCTTTCTTTGATTTGTTGAGTAGATGACTTCATGACGTCGGGGGTGTATATGCCTTTATCTCCTGCAAAACCACAACATTCTGAAAATGAAGAAACTTCTACTTTTTGAGCGATAGGCGTCAGAATAGAAATTAGTTTTTTTGTCGCATTCAACTTTTGAACAGAACAAATATTTTGGACATAAAGTGTTTGATAGACTTTCCGAAAACGATGGGGAAACTGCTTTTGTAAGATTTCTATCCACTCAATTGAATCAAGAAATTGAAAATCTTTATACTCTCTTTTGATTTTGAATACATATGAACAAGAAGTATTCTCAACGATGATGGGTATTTTCGGATCAACTCTTTCAAGAAAATTTCGGGTTTTTTGAATCATTTCTTTTTGTGCATCAAGAAATCCTTTACTTTCATAGGGTTGGGAGCAACATAAACCCTGTGTGGGAAGAACCTCAACCCGGAGGGAAAGTTTTTCGGCAATCTTAGGAACGAGCTCCACTAAATCATAACCATTGTGAGTTCCAAACACCCTACTCAAACAAGTGGGGAAATAATAAAAATCAGGTTTTGTTGATTTGCTTGTTTTGAGGGAGTTTTTTATCAACTTCTTCCATTTAGAGGGAGGTGGCAGCTCTCTATAATAAACAGGTGTCTTGAGGATTTGATTCAAGCGATATGTGAGTGACTCAAAATATGAAACAAAAAAAGAAAAAATCTTCTTGAGAAAGAAAACCAAAGAAAGTTGGAGTCGTATAAACTTCTCGATAAAATAAAAAAACTTCACCGACTTCTTCGCAATCTGGTTGGATAGGAGACCGTGCTCTTTGTCTTTGATGGATTTTACCAAATTTCCTGTATTGATCTTTACTGGGCATGGTGTTTCACAAAGACCACATTTCACACAAGTTTCGAAAAAATAATGCTCAAAATCATGAAGATGTGCATCTAAAAATTTTGGGTTTCGTATTGTTTCTCGATAGAGTATGATTCTTTTACGGGGTGTTGTGGTGAGATTCTTACTCGGACAAACCGATTCACAAAAACCACATTCAATACACTTTTCAGAGAGTTCATTTTGGATTTTCCAAAAATCATTTGCAACGACATTTTCTTCAACAAACTTCGGAATTTGTTTTAGATTTTCAATATGAGCATTTGGATTAGGATTCAAAATCACACCCGGATTCAAAATCCCATTTGGGTCTAAAAGAGTTTTGATTTCGTGCATGATTTCATAGAGCTCCCTACCCCATTCTTTTTCCACAAAAGGGGCAATATTTCTTCCTGTGCCATGCTCAGCCTTTAAAGAACCCTGGTATTTATCCACAACCAGTGAAACCACGTCTTTAAGAAATTCATCATACTGACGTATTTCCTCTTTGGTTTCGAATTTTTGTGTGATCACAAAATGCAGATTTCCATCTTTGGCATGACCAAAAATGATGGCATTTTCATATCCATGTTTTTTGAATAAAGCCTGTAGATCCAACGTTGCATATGGTAGTTTCTCCAAAGGGAACGCCACATCTTCGATGATTACAGTGGTTCCCTTTTTTCGGACTGCCCCAACACTGGGGAAAAGCCCTTTTCGTATATTCCACAAAATATTTCGTTTCTCTTCATCACTTGAAAAATCCGAAGGAATCACTAACTTTAAGTTCTGGATTTTTTGAGGGAAATCTTTTTGAAATTCTTCTAAATCTTTTGGATTTTCAAATTCAAACTCTACCAAAAGAACTGTGGAAGTTTCAGGGAGCTCTTTTAAATATTCAGGGACATAGGGAGAATTCTCCACTGAACGAATGGAAGAACGATCCATCAATTCTATAGCTACAGCGTTTAGTTTTTTCAGAAGTGGGATGGATTCACATGCTTGAAAAATATCCTCAAAACATAAAAGTCCTGTGTATTTGAAGGTTGGGTCCGGAATTGTTCGTAACTCTGCTTCGGCAATAAAACCTAATGTTCCCTCTGAACCAATCATCAAATGGGCTAAGATATCGGTAGCTCTTTCAAAATCTACAAAGGCATTCAAGGAATAACCTGTTGTGTTCTTGATTTGAAATTTGGTTTGGATTTTTTGTTTTAATTCTGGGTGATTTTCAATCTTTCTTTTGATTTTGAGAATCCCCTGATAGATTTCAGGCTGATATTTTTGCAGTTTTTCTTCACAATCAGGATCAAACGTGTCTAAGACATAACCATTTGCTAATAAAACCTTGATGTTTTTTAACGTATGGTAAGAATTGAATTCTACACCACAACACATCCCACTGGCATTATTGGCTAAGATACCCCCCATCATACAAGCATTGATGGAAGCAGGATCAGGTCCAATCTTTCTTTTGTATGGCTTCAAAAAGACATTCAAATGATTACCAATGATCCCTGGTTCGAATCGAATACTCTCTCCATTGTGGAGGATTTCGTAATTTTTCCATCCAAAAGATAGATCAACAATAATTCCTTCACCAACGGCTTGCCCTGATAAACTTGTTCCAGCAGCTCGAAACGTGAGAGGAATTTTTTCTTCATTTGCTATTTCGAGTAAAAACTGAACTTCATCGAGATTGAGTGGTCTTACAACAAGTTGAGGTTTGAGAAAATAAAAACTCGCATCATAAGAATAAGAAATCAAATCAACTTCTTTTGAAAGGATTCGTTCTTTTGGGATTTTTTTTTGGACAAGTGAAATGAGTTTTGATTTTTTAAGTTCCATCAAAAAATCGAATTTGTTGCATACCAGCGAATCTTCCACTTAATCAGAGGATTCAAACCTGTCGAAGCACTAACAATTTTATTGTCTTTGATGATAATGATAGAAGGATATCCCATGATGTTAAAATATTCAGTGATTGAATAATCCGTATCTAAAATGATAGGATAGGAAACCTTATGATTTTCTAAATAGCGAATCACGGTGTCTTTTTCTTCAATCGTGATTCCTAAAATCTCAACATGATCTTTCAAATCGTTGTATGTATTTTCCAAAAGGGGCATTTCTATTTTACAAGGCATACACCAAGTTGCCCAAAAGTTCAAAACGATGGTTTTGTTTTTCAAATCTTCTAATGTAATGATTTCTCCATTGAGTTTTTGAAACCGCAAATTAACAGTGATTTCTTGATTTTCTAACTTCGAATTCGAAATGTATAAAGGGATTCGTTGATACAGCAAATATCCAATCAAAAGGGTTATAATAAGCAAAGAAAGCCAGTTCTGTTTAATGTAATCCAACATAGCTGATTCCTTAATTCCTTCAATATTTTTAAAGTAAAACAAAAAAACATTTGAATTTAAAGAATAACATAAATTTCTTTACTTATGCAAAATTGTGTGTTTTGCCGTATTGTTGCGAAAGAAATCCCCGCAAGAATTGTTTACGAAGACGAAGACCTCTCAGCATTTCATGATATCAATCCTCAAGCTCCAGTTCATATTTTAGTAATCCCCAAAAAACATATACCATCCTTGGCTGAAATTCGACCCGAAGATGAGGGACTTCTTGGCAAATTACTTTCAAAAACATCTTATATTGCAAAAATAGCTGGTGTTTCTGAAGATGGTTATCGAGTTGTTATCAATACCAACCGAGATGCACAACAAACGGTTTTTCACTTACATATTCATATTTTAGCAGGTAGAACCTTCAGTTGGCCACCAGGCTAATTTCCTTGGATATGAAAGTATTGTAATACTTGCTCGACTTCTTGGATTTTGCTTTCTAATTCTTTTGCGATTGAGTGTATCTTTCGAACATTTTCAGTAGAACTCAAAATGGCACGGTTGATAGTAGAAATCGAAGAAGTAATTTCTCTTACAGCTAATTTTTGCTCATCTGTGCTTCTTTGAACTTCTTGAGATTTCTTTTTCACCTGATCTGTTTGTGATAATACCCCAACATTGACAAACTCTTGCTTGGTTATAACCTCAGAAATCTTTGAGCTAAGCTGATGGATTTTTTGGAATTCCTTTAAAAGTCTTCCTAATAGTTCTTTGAAGTTATTCGTAATTTGAATTCCTTGCTGAATTTGATTGCTGGAATTTTTTATCAATGTATTGATGTCTTTTATGCTACTTCGAGTTTTTTCTGCTAATTTCGATACCTCATCGGCTACCACAGCAAAACCTTTCCCATACTCACCAGCTCTTGCTGCCTCAATAGAAGCATTCAGTGATAGCAAATTGATTTGTTCTGCTATGTCTTTTACAATCCCCGTAATGGAAGTAATTTTACTTGAGGTTTCTTGAATTTCCCCCATAGCCTTGGTAATGGTATTCATTTCTTTTTCACTTTCACTTTTGAGGGTGTCTGCTTCTGCTATGATTTCTTTGATTTCTTTAAGATTTTCTTGAGCTTGTTTGATTATAATAGTCAGATCATTCACAGTTTTAGAGAGATTTTCAATCAAGTGATTTTGTTCGCTTGCATATTCTGAGATTCGATCCATGCTGGCTGAGATTTCTTCGATGGTAGCAGAGATTTCTTCCGTGGTTGCCGCTTCATTCTCAGAATCCTGGACCAACTGATTCACCAAAACAATAAAACTTTGGGCTGAGTCCTTGACCAAATTCACCACCTTTTTTGTTTGAGTAATGATTTCGTATAAATTTTCTTTCAAATTACTGATGGATATAGCTAAATCACCAAATTCATCATTTGTAATCAATAAAACCTCTCTATGAAAACGACCTTGCGATAAAAAATTTATGACTTCATTGATGTTTTCTAAGTGTTTTAGTTTTGTGTTTAGAACATAAAATATAATACCAATAAGAATCAATCCACCACTTAAAAATAAACTCACAATCAAGAAAACAGCAAACGAAATCCGCTCTTGATACAATGAAACATCAAATAGATTAGCTATTTTAAAGGGAAAAACTTTCGAACTTACATACTGCAATTCATGAGATTTTCGATTGTAAGAAATATCCTCAAAAAAGCTACTTTCTTTTTCCAAAGAAATCAAAGGACTCAAATTTATTACATTTTGATTTAAAAACTCAAGGCTGGATGAAGTCAAAATATTTCCTTTTTCATCGGTAAGAAAAAACATATTATCTTTTTCAGATTTTCTAAAGATTTTTCTTTCCAAATCATTTGCCTTCAAAAAAAGAACATGAAAGTACTCATCTTGAAAAGGTCTTATCCAAGCAAGGACTCTGATGGGTTCTCCTTTAGTTAATGTATAAGGGAAAAATGATTCTTTTTGATTACTCTTAATCCACTTTTTGATTTCTTCGATTTCATTAAGCAAATAATGAGATTGAAGATAAATAAACTCATTTTCTTTTAAATCAAAAATACCATAATCTAATACAATTGGATGAGTAGAAAGGAAATGACTATGGGATATTTTTTCTTTGGAGTTCAATTCGTTTTTCTGCATTTCGTTTTTAAGATTGATAAAGAAACTATTTAATTCATCTTTAATACTAATCAAAGTTAGAAGGGAACTTTCTCGCTGGATTTGTTTGCTCCAATATTCCCCAAACTGGGAGCTTACAAAACCAGCAGATGAGGCAAAAAAGAAAAAAACCAAAAACAAAAGATAAGATACCACATATTTAAGTTTTACAAATCTTATGTTTTCTAAGTTAGCAATTTGAACCTTAGAACGAAAGACCTCGCTATTGACTAACTTGATTACCATATACTCCAATAAAAAGTAATAAATCAATGCACCACTTGATGAAAACATGAATAAAATCGAAGTAATTACTACAAACTGAAATAAATTAAGTTCGACAAATAAACTCAATATTACCGAAAAAACAATTGATCCTAAAATGATTCTTATCAAAACATCAATACTCCTTCGTAAAGGTAAACGAAATAGTAAATTTAGATATTTTCGTAATTCTTCTTCTTTTAAACTTCCTTCATTTTCAAATATGAACTTTATCAGTCTTTTAATGGGTTTCAAAAACACAAAGGTTGATATAAAAACATATATTAAAAGAATCAAAACCGCGATAATAGCAGAAATCAAAAAACTAAAATGGATTATTTGAAAATCCAATGAAAAATAAACAATAATTGCATATATAGGCGTTAATACCCCAAATCCTATGACTTCACTCCTCAAAAGAAATTCCCAAAGAAATTTTTTGTAATTATAGTTTTTTTGATATCTTGTGAACTGAAAATCGTTGGATTTCATAAACTGACCTTCATTGGAATACTTTTCCCTAACAATCAATTATTATTGAATTTGATTGCAATTAGTTTTTTTAAATAAAGTAAATAGTTTCTTTTAAGTAAAATTTCAAATGACAATACAATGACAACAGAAATTTTGATTTTATGCCTGATCTGAATTCCATTGCTTTCCATGAAGGTGAATTTCGACCACTACGTGAATGCACTATTAATATCATGACTCATGCTCTCCAATATGGCACAATGGTATTTGGTGGAATTCGAGGTTATTACAATTCTAAGAAAGATAATGTGTTTTTATTTCGACCTTATGATCATTTTAAAAGGCTTCATAATAGTGCAAAGATTATGCAAATGAAACCCAAATATTCCATAGAAGAAATGGTAAATATTTTAAAAGAATTAACAATACGAAATCAATACAAATCCAACATATATTTTCGTCCTTTTATTTACAAATCGGCTTTGAGGTTGTCTCCAAGTCTACATGATGTAGAAGATTCTTTTTCGGTATATTCCCTTCTTCTTGATGATTATTTGGATACAAACCGTGGGCTTCGAGTAATGATCTCGAGTTGGCGAAGGATTGATGATAACATTATTCCCACTCGGGCTAAGGTATCTGGTGGTTATGCGAATTCTGCCTTAGCAAAATCCGAAGCCTTACAAAATGGTTTCGATGAAGCCATTTTTTTAGATCATCGTGGTTATGTGAGCGAAGGAAGTGCTGAAAACATATTTATCGTAAGAGATGGAGTTCTTTCAACCCCTCCTAATCATTCCGCCATCTTAGAAGGAATTACGAGAAGAAGTGTTCTCGAGATTGCTAGAAGAGAACACATCCCCGTTGAAATTCGTGATATTTCTCGTTCGGAACTTTACATCGCCGATGAGGTATTTTTCACTGGCACGGGTGCTCAAGTGGCTTGGATCGCTGAGATTGATCGACGAGTGATCGGAAATGGTGAGATCGGTCCTATCACAAAACTTCTAAAAGAAAAATATGAAAAGATTGTTTATGGGGAAGATCCCGAATATTCCCATTGGGTTGTTCCTGTTTATGGTTAGTTTAGGATTTTAATAGTGTTTCAATAGCTCTCTCAATTCCATTGAGGTTTAAAAAAAACATAGGAAAAATGCCTCGAATGGCATCAATGGTTTCGTGATCCCATTGGAATTCTCGTAGAGGATTAAGCCAGACAGATTTAGGAAAGTGTTTTTTGAATTCTCTTAACCGTTGATAACTATTTTTTATTGTCGATGAGACTTTTTGTAATTCTTCTTGAGTAAGAACTTTATCAGTAAGATAATAATATTCAAAAAAAGCATGTTGTTTATCGTAAAGCTCATAAGGATTCATACAGGCATCCCCTACGATGATGACGTGGTAGTTTTTCTGAAACTTTTTATAAAAATCTTCGATATGTATTTTCTTCTTGAAGTTTGCATGATAGAAAATCCACTCATAAATTGTATTGTGAAAATAAAAATGATGAAATTCTTTGAAATACTGAAGTTTATAGCAGGCACTAAAAAAACGATTCACTAAATTCTGAAAAGGCGTCATGCTACCACCTACGTCCATAAGCAGAATCAAAGAAATCTGATTTTTCTTCAAACGTTCAAAGACGAGCCAAGGGTCTCCTAAGTTTTCAGAGGTTTTCTTCACACTTTCTTTTATATTCAGAACCAAATTACCTGCTTTTTGGAGTTTTCGTAATTTTTTTAATGCCACTTTGTATTGCCGAACATTAAAAACTTCATTGGGATTATAATCCTCATAGTTTGAGGATGCATATTTTTCGATAGCAAGCCTTGAGGTAGAAAAATCCCCCATTCGGATACCTTGAGTAGGTGCACCACATTGTCCAAAGGGTGAGCTCCCTCTTGTTCCTATCCAAAAACTTCCCCCATGGTGTTCTTCTTTTTGTTGTTCGAGTCGTTTTTTTAATTCTTCGAAAATTTCTTTTGTTAGATAAATTTTTTGTTCTTGAATAAGAGAAACTTCTCCATGAATAGAGCTGAGCCAATTTTGAATTATATCTTCTATTTTCGAGATGTCCAATTTTTGGATTTGACCAAAGTAAGAATAAAAAACCTGATAAAACTTATCATAAAACTTTGTGTCCTTCACTAAAAGGGAACGGCTAATCAAGAAGAATCTTTCCAGGGTCAAAGCTTCATTTTGTTGGTGGAGCTCCCATAAAACCTTTAATAAATCCAAAAATTCTATCAACGAAACGGGAATTTTTTCTTTCCTAAGTGAATATAAAAAACCAATAAACATGTAAGAATAAAAATATCATAACTCTTTATCATCTACTAAATTTTAAATCAATTTAATTATACAAAACGAATTTTATATTTTAATTAAATTAATTGACGGAAAGTTTATATATAAAAATTCAAGACTTAAAGAATAAATTCTGAATAATCAAGAGAATATGCAAAACTTTACTACTATTACTGTTTCCTTAGGTGATGGTATCGGTCCAGAGATCATGAAGTCTGTTTTGAAAATCTTCGATGCTGCTGAAGTTCCCTTGAATTATGAATTTATTGAAATTGGCGAAAAAGCATACTACGAAGGATACCTTTCTGGGATTAAGCCAAAAGACTGGGAAGTCTTGAAAAAAAACAAAATTTTTTTTAAATCTCCCATAACTACACCCAGAGGCTCAGGCTATAAAAGCCTAAATGTTACAATTCGAAAAACATTTGGCTTGTATGCTAATGTACGTCCTTGTGTTTCCTATCATCCTTTCGTTTTTACCCGACATCCAAACTTGGATATTGTTATCATTAGGGAAAACGAAGAGGATTTATATGCAGGAATAGAATACCAACAAACATCAGAGGTTGTAGAAACCCTCAAGCTAATTACGTATCCCGGCTCAGAAAAAATCATTCGATATGCTTTTGAATATGCCAGAGCTTATAATAGAAAAAAAGTCACATGTATGGTGAAAGACAATATTATGAAACATTCTGATGGTTTGTTTCAGAGCGTGTTTCAAGAAATTTCCAAAGAGTACCCTGATATTGAAAGCAACTCTCAAATCATTGATATTGGCGCAGCGCATTTAGCGGATCGCCCAGAGAAATACGATATTGTAGTGACTATGAACCTATATGGAGATATTCTTTCTGATTTAGTGGCACAAATAGCAGGTTCAGTAGGAATGGGGGGTTCTGCTAATATTGGTGATCGCCTCGCTATGTTTGAAGCCATACACGGCTCAGCTCCCGATATAGCAGGGAAAAATATCGCCAATCCATCAGGTTTATTAAATGCAGGGATCATGATGTTGGTTCATATGGGTTTTGGAGAGCATGCAAAAATCATTCATAATGCATGGTTGAAAACCATTGAAGATGGCATCCACACAGCAGATATTTACCAAGATGGTATCAGCAAAAAGAAAGTAAGTACTGAAGAATTCACTCATGCAGTGATTGAACGTATCAAACATCGCGAACAACCAAAAATTCTTAAACCCGCAAACTATGAAAAATTAGGCAAAGGTATTCCCTTCTTCCCGTACAAAAGGAAAACCACAAATAAAGAACTGGTTGGAGTTGATATTTTTATTGATTATTTTGGCGAAGCTTCTGAGTTAGGAGAAAAACTGACAAACATTACGAAACACAACACAGAACTACGATTAAAAATGATAACCAATAGAGGCATGAAAGTTTACCCGAATGAGTTCACCGAGACTTTTTGTTCTAACTATTGGCGCTGCCGATTTATCTCTAAAAAGTCAATCGAGTCGAATGTAGAAGATTCGTATGTAGCCGTCAAAAAAGAAGAAATCTTAAAATTGATTTCGATACTCTACGATTCGGGATTTGAAGTAGTTAAAGTCCAAAATCTCTATCTCATCGATGGTGTTCGTGGTTTTAGTTTAGGACAAGCAGAATAACTTTATTTTTTCGTTATACGAAAGATTTTTCCTGTTTTGAAATCCCCAACCAAAACTTCACCTCGAGAAGTGATTCCAAAAGTAGAAATCAAAATGGGCCACTTACCTAAACTATATACTTGATCTTCTCTGATTTTTTCATTTGTTTCGGGTAGCTCTATTGCCCAGATTCTACCTTGAACGAAATCACCAAAGATATACTTAAACTTGAGTTCAGGGATTTCATCCGACATATAAACATACCCTCCTGTGATGGATTGTCCTTCGGAGTGGTCATAAACGTAGATAGGATCCACCAAATCTGTGCGACTGCAGAACTGTTTATCTAGATAGCATGAAAAACCTTCTTTGATGCGCCATCCATAATTTTTTCCTTTTTCTACAATCGAAATTTCTTCGAATGCATCTTGTCCCACATCGGCAACAATCAAACGTTTGGATCGGGGATCGAAACTATACTTCCAGGGGTTTCGAAGTCCGATGGCAAAGATTTCTTCTCTCCAATCAGGATTAAAACGAAAAGGATTGTCGAAAGGAATGGAGTAGGGTTTGTCCTTCGAAGGCTTAACATCAATTCGAAGCATAGCTCCAAGCAAAGTTCTTGGATTTTGGGAGTGGTTCATAGGATCATCTCGCCATCCACCATCCCCTAATCCAATGTATAAAAAACCATCGGGGCCGAATTCTAAATGCCCTCCGTTATGATTAGAATAAGGTTGTTGAACTTCTAAAAGAACTCGCTCTCTTTCGAGTTCATAAGGAAATCCTTTTTTTGTTTTTGAAGGTGATAATACAAATTCCGAAATCCTTCCGTATTTTTTCTTTTCAATCTCTACAGAGTAATGAAGGTATAAGAGTCGATTTTCTTTAAAGTTAGGATGAAAAGCAATCCCCAAAAGCCCTTGTTCAGATGAAGTTAAAACATCAAACTTTTTCAAAAGATATGATTGATTTTTGGTATTATATACCATCATTTCCCCCGTCTTGATGGTAACAAAAAGAAACTGGGAATCCAAAGGAAACTCAGCTATGGAAGTGATTTGCGGTAATCCTGAAATTATGGGTTGAAGTTGAATCAGGATTTTTTTTCTTTGGGTATCTTTTCCTTCGAACAAAGGTGCAAACTCACGAGATTGAGCTGTATATTCAGGTGTGAAAATTTCAATGATTTGATTTTGTATCCATTGACAAGAACTTATAATACCCATCAAAAAAAGCAAAATTCCCATCAGAAAAAATTTAGTTTTCATGAATTCCATTTAAATATTTTTCACTATTCGTTCCAATGATTTTTGTTTATTTTTTTTATAAATTTGATTGTCATTTAAAGAATGGAGGACTAAGATGCAAAGGAATGTTGGAACAGTAGATCGAATTATTCGTGTGGTTGTAGGTCTGGTGATCATTGTGATAGGTTTTGTGTATCAAAGTTGGTGGGGAGCCGTAGGACTCATTCCCCTATTGACAGGAGCTATTGGTTGGTGCCCTGCTTATCTTCCGTTTAATATCAAAACAAATAAATCTTAACATGTTAGAAAGACACATTGATTCTTTTGATCGAATTGCTAAGATTTTGATTGGTCTTTTTTTGATCTATTGGATTGGTTTTCGATATGAAAGTTGGTGGGGGATGGTGGGTTTCATCCCCATTCTTCGAGGTATCTTTCCAAAATACACATGTTGGGATTACTTTATAACAGGAAGTTGTGAACTTCCGAAATCTAATTGGGAAACACCATCACACCCTCAGAAAAACTCTTCTTCAAAAACTTAATGGCTTCTTCGTTAATGTGAGGATATTGAGTGGCTTCACTATAAGCTATTTCCATTAATTTTCGATCCTTCACAAAATCCGATAAACGAAAATCAGGAAGTCCATGTTGCTTTGTTCCCAATAACTCGCCAGGTCCTCGGATTTTAAGATCAATCTCAGCCAATTCAAAACCATCTTGTATTTCTACGATGGCCTGTAGTCGCGCTTTCGCAGCCGAAGAATCACTATTCGACACCAAAACACAAAAAGACTCTTCTGTTCCGCGACCAACCCTTCCTCGTAGTTGATGAAGTTGTGAAAGCCCAAATCTTTCTGCATTTTCAATCACCATTATAGTAGCATTGGGAACATCAACTCCCACTTCAATCACAGTTGTGCTTACTAAAATATGGACTTTGCCATTTCGAAAATCCCTCATGATTTTATCTCGTTCCTCGGGCTTCATTCTTCCGTGAATGAGTTCTACGCGAAACTCAGGAAAGATTTGGGTTTTTAACTCCTCATAGGCTTCGGTTGCTGCCTTCAAATCCAGCTTTTCTGATTCCTCAATGACTGGATAAACAATATAACACTGTCTTCCTTGTTGGAGATACTTTCTGATGGATTTATAAAGTCCTTCTCGTTGGTGTTCTCTTAACCACATGGTTTTGACGGGTTTTCTCCCCGCAGGTTTTTCTTTGAGATACACTAACTCCAAGTCTCCAAAAATAGTTAAGCACAAGGACCTTGGAATGGGTGTTGCTGTCATGGCAATCAAATCTGGGTTTTTCCCTTTTTGACGTAGGTTTTCCCGTTGTTGCACGCCAAATCGATGTTGTTCGTCGATGATAACCAATCCTAATGAATGAAACTCCACATTAGGTTCAATCAAGCTATGGGTTCCAATAATAAAGTTACTATCACCCCGTTTGATCCGATCCAATACAATTTCTTTATTTTTTTTGGTTTCTGAACCTGTGAGGAGATCTAATTGCACCCCAGGAATAAAACCCGGTAAAGTGGATAAAGTATTGTAATGTTGGCGAGCCAAGAGTTCCGTTGGTGCCATCAGAGCTACTTGATATCCTTTTTCGATATAATGCAGAGCTACTGAAAAAGCCACAAGGGTTTTCCCAGAACCTACATCCCCTTGAAGCAAAAATGCCGACATATAGGGACGTTTAGAACCTTCGAGCATCTTTTGTATGGCTTGTTGTTGTCCGTTTGTTAACTCAAACGGAAGATTCTTTTTTAGGATTTCGAAAAGTTTGCTTTCTCCAAAAGATAGAGGATAAACTTGTCTGGGAAAAGACTTTCGAGTTTCTTTTTTCTTATGAATCAAAACACCAAATAGAAACAACTCCTCGAACTTTAATGTTCTGTTGGCAATTCTATAAGACTCTCTTGATTCAGGATAATGGATTTGCTTGATGGCATCTTTTCGAGATGGGAGTTTGTATTTTTTTCGAATTTCTTCTGGGAAGATCTCAGGAACCACCCATTCCATTTCGATCTTTTGTAGAACTTGATGTATCAACCTTCGAAAACCTCGACTATCTAAACCTACTTTTTTTAGAGCTTCTGTTGTAGAATAAATTGGGATAATTCCTCCGCTGTGTATAGCTTGGTGAATATCTTCTTCGTCGATTGCTTCTACTTCTGGATGAATCATGTGATAAGAACCTTTATAGATTTCTAATTTTCCTGAAACCACATAATTTTTTTCTTTTTGAAAGGCATATCGATAATATTGTAAACCATTAAAAAATATTAGTGTCAAGGAATTTCCTTTTAGGGTTTTACATTGAACCATCAAGCGGGATTTTCTGCCATGAGCCAAAAACGAAGATTGAACTTTTACAATCAAAGTTATGTTTCCTTCCTTCAAGAAAAACTCCTCGTGGAAACTTCGATCCACATACCTTCGTGGGAAAAAATACAAAAGATCTTCAATCGTATGAATGCCAATTTTATCTAAGGCTTTTTTTTTAGCTTCTCCCAAGCCTGATAATACTTCCACAGGGATTTCGGATATTAAACGAGAATTTTGAGAAATACGAGATTTCGCTTTCATAAAATCAATTTTTATTTCGGTGGATTGAACAAGAAATCACACGGGATTTTTTTAACAAAAACAAAAGAATCAATATTTGATTAAACTTTCAATTCGAAAGTTTTTTTGTTGGATTAATTTTTTCATCATTCTGAGAAACAACTCCGCAGTTAGCAGTGCATCCCCAATGGAAGTATGCCTTCCACTGCTTTTGATGCGAAATCTATTCAAAAGATTATCCAAAGAAAATTCCTCTGGATTAGCCTCTTCAGGAATCACATTTCTTTTTTTTACAAGGTTTTCATAGTAAATAGCAACATCGAACGTATCAATGATGGGATTAAGTAACTCAATCGAAAAAATTTTTTTGATGTTGTTTGATAAAATTAGCTTGTCAAAAAGAATGTGATGTCCAACAATAATATCACCCTGCAAAAAATAAAGAAACTGCTCGAAGGCGAAATCCCTTTGAATTCCTTGTTTCACATCTTGAGTTCGAATTCCGTGAACAGCGATACTTTCTTTGTCACCTGCCGTTTCTGTTTGTAGTATCACCTCAAAAGAATCACTGATATTGATTTCCAAATTCTCAATCCTAATCGCTCCAATCGATAGAACCTGATCGTTCTTGTAGTCCAATCCCGTTGTTTCAGTATCTAAAATTATATAACGATTTTTTTCCGGTTCTGTAAAGATTTTATTTTTTTCGATGCTTTCTAAGTAATGGCAAACCGCCATAGATGAATTTTTACTATTACAATACTTTTTTTTCCATAATTTGAGTTTGTACTTGTCGAGAAATTTCATGAACTATTCCCTTATCAAATTTAGCTGGTATCGAGCTTCTAAAAGTTTTTGGATGTTTTCAATCGCTAAAAAGGAATTCTTGAGCATTTGTTTTTCTAATTTACTTAGCTCCTCTGGTTTGATGTATCTACCAGAGTCTTGATTTTTGAAACCAAAATAAGTTCGTAATTTTAAGTAAAGTTGAAATGAATCAATGGCATCTCTATAAATATGTTGATTTACTGGATCCACTTCTTTGAGTTTTTCATATCGCTCTATGGTAGAAGAATACTCAAGGATTTGAAAATCAATGGCAAGAACCCTAGCCGCATCTACTAAGGGTTTGATGCTTCTTCCTTTTAGGTCGAATTCATTTTTGTGCTCTCCTGACTTTTCTACAATGAAATTTCGAAAGAAGTTTAAAGGAGGAGCGCTTGTTGCCGCTTCCTTCGCCAAAAACACCAAGAAGAACGGATTTTTGTATTTATAAATCACATCTCGTAATTCTTGGGCAAGTGACTCATCCCCATAAGCAACACGAAAGTCAAAAAAAATCGTAGCATTCAGAAGATTCTTCTCTGCAGGAACTTCAATCCACTTTCGAAAGTAATTTTTCCACACAGATACAGGTTTACACCACTCAGGATTCCTCGCCATAATATTAGCAGGACATTCACTAAATCCATAGTCCACCAAGAACTGATTCACCAATTCCCCCATTCGTAAGAAATATTTTTGTATCTTTTCTTTATCTTCTTCTTGTGGATCTTCGTAGATGATGGCATTGTCCTGATCCGTTCGCAAAGTTTGTTCTTTTCTTCCTTCACTACCCATAGAAAGCCAAGCAAACTTCACAGGTGGTTGTGGATATTCTGGGAATTCTTCTTTGAGTTTTTCTTTTGCAAGTTTGATGGCTTTTTCAATCAAATTATCATGAATTAACGTGATGGTGTTAGTGATAAAAGGCAAAGACAAATCTTGCTCCAGATAGCTTTTGATTAAAGTATCAGTTTTTTCTCGTATGATACGTAAAATATCAGTCTTTAAGCTTGATATACTCTGAACTTCTTTTACTAAAACCGCTGGATTGTTTCCATGTAATACTAACAAATCATGTTCTGAAACGATCCCATAAATTGGGGTTTGATTGGTTCCATCCTGTGTTAAAACCAAATGTCGGATATTTCGTTTCATCATTTGAATGATGGCTTCTGTTGCGGTGATTTCTGGTGGTAATGTGAATACTGGTGCAGACATAATATCCCGTGCCTTTGCCGTGATGGGGAATTTTCCCGTAGCAATTTTTTTCCGTAAATCTGAATCTGTTATGATTCCTAATGGACGTCGTTCTTCATCAGCTATTATCATAGATCCAATGTTTTTTTCAGTCATGATTTTGGCGATTTCTTGCACGGTAGCATCTGGTTTCGCCGTAATTACGTTTTTGTTGATTCGTAACTCCAAGACTTCATCATGAGCCACCACGGTTCGCAAGACTTGATCCTGAAAAGAAATATTTTGCTTTTTGAATTGCTGCATACCAGGAGCGAAACCAGAAGAAAAAAAGCGTAACACCCTTGGATATTTTTGTATATATTCATAAAAAATATCATACGAAAGAATGTATAGGATTGTATCCTCTGTTGCTTTAGCAGAAAAAATATATGATCGCTTGGCAAGTAAAGCTGCAATACCAAACAAATCCCCTTCTTCTAAAACTTCTATGATTTCATTAGTCTTTTCGTCTAATAACTCCACTGAACCTTGATGAATTACATAAAATTCTTTTGGCGGATTCTCACCTTCACGAAATATGAACTCACCTTGATTAACGACTTTGATTTTGCAAGTTCCAGCAAGTTTGAGCAAATCTTCTTCTTTTATGTATGAAAAGGGGACGTATTTTATCAAAAAATCTGTGATTCTTTGCTTTAAGCTTTGGGATGTCATATACACAATTTTGAGAAACAATTCAAAAAGTTCAATGATTTTTCGAATTTATTTAAAAACTTTTGATTTGATTTTTTAAAATTTTCTCATGATCGGGAAATTCTTTTTTCAACCATTCCCATAAGACTTCTTGTTTTTCTTCTTTTGATAATCTCCAAGAGTAATTTGTGTTTCTTAAATTTTGAACAAGGGTATATACTGCTATTGCACAAGCCACTGAAATGTTGTAGCTTTCCACGAAACCATACATTGGGATTTGGATAAATTCATTTATATGTTCTAGTGCCACATTACTTAGCCCATTCCTTTCAGAACCAAATACCAATGCTACTGGCTGACTCAATGATAATTCTTGCAATGAACGATTTACTTTACCCGAGATTTCATAAGAACTCATACCATAAATCCGATAGTTTTTTTGGGATAAAACCTTTAGACATTCTACTGTGGGATCCTGCTGTGTGTTTGAGAACTTATGCAACGTGAGCCATTTCCCTGATCCCATAGAAACCCCTTCTTTTGTAGTAAAAGGTCTTTCCCGCTCAATGATGTAAATATCCTGAATTCCATTGGCTTCACAAGAACGTAAACATGCCGAACCATTGTGAGGATCGAAAATATCTTCTAAAACCACTGTAATGTAGCGTGTTCGTTCTTCTAAGACCTTTAGAAAGCGTCGTCTGCGACTCTCGGTCAACATCTCCCACAAAAGATTGAATTCCATCATGAAACAAAAACGTCATTTTTAGTTTTTGTTTGCAACTGGATTTTTTTTCTATTGTTTGGATATATGCAGATTCCTCTCAAGGACATCAAAATTCCACCACGAATACGAAATCGAAAAACGAACGTGGATGACTTGATGGAATCAATGTCAGAGTTCGGACAACTTCAACCCATTCTTATTAATCAGAACTACGAACTTCTTGCAGGTTATCGAAGATATTTAGCAGCCAAAAGCTTAGGCTGGAATACCATTGATGCCAAAATCATTGATGTTCGAGATAAAAAAAAGCGACTCCTAATCGAACTCGAAGAAAACCAAATAAGAAAAAACTTCACAGCTGAAGAACTCGAGAAAGCAAAACACCTCCTCAAACGTTATCAACAAAATTCCTTTTGGCTGAACCTATGGTGGAATTTTATAGAATTCTTACAAAAAATTTTCCGTTGGTGGGGATGAAGTAGCAAAAATAAAACAGCTTTTCGAAAATTTTAAGAACAATGCGGAACATAGAAATTTCTCATAAAAAGCTCTTTTTCTTGAATGCATATAAAACAAAAGAACTTGTCATGGCAAAATTTCCTATGGCTATTTTACTCAGAAAATGATACAATCCCACCCTTAGAAATTTTCTATAATCCCAAAAAGACACAAAAAAACCCATCATTTTTTTATATTTGGGTAGCAAACCAAAATCAACCCCATGAAAAGGAATAAAATCCTCAAAACCATAGAGTTTTAAAAAGTTTATTAAGTTTTTTTTAGAATAATAATATAAATGACCAGGTAAGTAATAATGATATCGTTCTTTTAATAGTTTTGCTTGGAGACCATCCATGTTTGCCGTTTGGATTACCAAAAGACCTTTTGGATTTAAGAGGTCTGATAATTTTTCAAAAACACTTTTAGGGTTAGTTAGGTGTTCAATCACTTCAATCAAAGTGATTACATCGTATTTTTTTTTTGGCTCAAAGCTTAAAAGATCAGTATGATAAATTCGATTTTTCAAATCTTGATTTTTCTTTGCTTCCTCAACAGCATATTCAGAAACATCAATCCCCTCAGCGTCATACCCCATTCGTAAGGCAGTCAAGACAAATCCTCCAAATCCACAACCTACATCGAGAAACCTCAAAGGAGGAGGTTTATATTTTTTGATGGTTTTTAACCTTGCTCTCCAAACTTGCTCGAAGAAGGGGAAATATCTCCTTTCGTCAATATAACTATATTCAGCTTTTCCTTCATAATAGTCTTTTGTATAGTAGTTTGATTGATTTTGAGGGTATTTATGTTGTAATCCACAATTTTTGCAAATATAGATAGAAAAAGGCTCACTGAACTTTTTAATATGAAATAAAAGACTCGTGGGAACCTCACAAAAAGGACAATCCATTAAATCTTTTCTAATTCATATTTGAGTGTATCTATTTGTTGTTCTTTCTTATCTACCCCTTGTGATAATCCTTGTGCTTTTCCCATCAATACTCGTTGGCGTTCCAAAATAGAATTGACTTTTTTCAAATTTTTATTGAGCAAGGAATCTTCTGGTTTTAATTCTATAGCTTTTTCCCAATATTCTTTTGCTAACTTATAGTTCTTTAAGTAATAATAAGCTAATCCAAGAAACTTCAACACAACTGGATTATCAGGTTGTTTTTCTTTTGCCTTCAATAAGTACTTAAGAGCTTTGAGATACCTTTGCAAATTCAAGAAACAATATCCTCGATAAAGTAGAATATCAACTGGTTGATTTTCTGAAGGTCCTTCCATTAATTCCAAAGCCTTTTTAAAGTTTTTCTGGCGAATATAACTTTTGATCTTGATTTTGTATATTCTATCTTCATCAATAATATGATGATTTTTATTATAATTATGTTCCTTAAAAGAAATTCGCATGATTGATATATCATCTGTAGGTTCTGAAATTTTATAAATAAAATTAATTATATTTTTCAACTTCCCTTGATTTTTTTCAACAATAGACAAAAAGAGATTTGGATCTGTGTTTAATTTTTTTTCAACACCATCATAAAGTAAAAGGTCATCTTTACCATCACTTCCTATGAATATCACATCATTTTCTTTGAAATCAAACATATTTACTTTCAAAGAAAACTCAGAAAGAAATCCAAATTTTCTTAGTGTTAGTTCTTTATCTATATAACTTGCTTTGCCATCTCTATAAAGAACCACATAAGGATGTTCTGCATTGATATAATACATCTTTTCTTCTTTTTCATCAATGATTCCTAAAACACCTGATAACATCATAGCTCCACTAAATGAAAGAAAGATACTTTGAATTTCATTATAAATTTCATAGAAAAATTCTGATATGTGAAAGAATTCCGACATACTTTGAACATAATCAAAATGACGATAAGAAATGGAGTTTAAAATTGTCCCCATCACGATTGCACCGCTCGTTCCCTGAATGGATTTCCCCATGGCATCGCCGTTAAAAAACAAGATATAGTTCTGATTATTGATTTTTATATAATTTGCATAACACAAATCACCACCTAACTGATTGTGTTTATTCTTGAAGAGAAAAGATTTCTTTTGAATGTTGATAAAATCTATCTTGAATTTATCGCTATTGATTTTATTTACAATCAATGGCTTAATCAATAAAGTAGCAAGATAATAATCACCATCTTGACTTCTTTTCAATTGCTTGATTTCTTCCAATGAAACTTCAAACTCTTTTTTGAGTTGATTCAATTTCAAAATAGTTGAAGTTAAATCCTCTGAATATTTCTTTTCTATATACAAGCCGCATTCCATTTCTTTCATTTTCTCAATCAATGGCTTAATTTTGTCTTTAGTAATGATTGATCCATGCTGAGGTGCTATAAGTTCAATATCCAAGTTTTCGATCTTTCTTAAAGAATAGTTCAAGATATCTCTACTTGGCATGTATGCCATGTGAAAACCTTCAATTTTTTTGAAATAATCATCACCTGCGTAGAATTCCCAACTTTCTTCTAATCCACCAAACAAATCACTTGAAAATAGCACTTTGGTTTGAACGTCATATGTCATAAAGGCGCCAGGTGAATGACAATAGGGAGTTGTATAAAACTTTAATTTATATCCATTTATGTCTATCTCGAAGTTCTGATGATCAATGCGATAATATTGAGATTTAATTCCATAATGTTTCACTAAAAACGTCATCCTACTATGGGTAATAATTACCAAATCATCCCGTTGGATTAATGTTTCCAAGTAAGGAACCGCTGCTGCTAAGTCGGGATCCTGGTGGTGAAGTATGATATATTTAATGTTTTGTATATTAGATACACTGTTAATCTTTTCTATAATTGCATCAATCTCTAACATAGAGCCAGGATCTATCAGGATAGATTCGTTATTGTTAACGATTAAATAGGGATGACATTGAAATGGGTCATTTTCTAAATACTTTCCAATCCAATACGTATTTTTGGCAATCTCAATTGCTTTTGTAAAATCTAATGTAGTATTCATATTAATAACAATTGTATTAATTTATCATGTGAATTCAATTAAAAATCTAATTCTATACTACTAAAATTTTATTTTTTTGAAACAAACAGATAATGGGCTATCTTTGTTTGTAAATCTCCTAATAGAGTTCGTTCCACATGAGAAAGTTTTATGTCGGTGAAATCTTTTAGTTCTTCATAAATTTGTTGTTCCTCAAAGAATTCTATAAAGGCATTTTTTACTTCAGACTGATAAAAATATGTATCACGATTTGAACGAAATGTTCCCACTAAGTAACCATCGGATTTTAAAACACGACGAAATTCTCGAAGAAGAAATTCTCTAATAGGTTTAGGGTTATAATGCAAAACCCCCCAACAAATTACTAAATCAAAATCATCATCAGGAAATGGTAGATGGGAGTGATTTTGATAATGAAGATAAACTATTCCCGCTGGACGTTCTTGATTTTTTCTTATGATTTCTTGCGAAAAGTCTAAACCATAAAGAAAAGGAATGTTTTTTGTTTTTAAATATCTCAGGTTTCTTCCGTTTCCACATCCAAAGTCTAATGCCTTTTGCCAGCTGGGTTGATATATTTTTTCGATGATTCGGATCAGGTTTTCATCGGGATAGATCAAGTTGTGATTTGTGTTTTTGTAATAACTTTCCCATGCTTCTTGGCTATCCATTAACCGAATCTACCTGTGATGTAATCTTCTGTCAATTTTTCTTTTGGACTGGTAAAAATCTTGAAGGTACTATCATATTCTATGAGTCTTCCTTGATAGAACAAGGCGGTAAAATCTCCTACCCTCGCAGCTTGTTGCATATTGTGAGTAACAATTATGATGGTGTAGAATTCTTTTAGTTCAAAAATCAACTCCTCTATTTTTCTCGTAGAAATCGGATCCAAACTTGCTGTGGGTTCGTCCATTAATAAAACTTCTGGTTGCATAGCAATAGCACGTGCTATGCATAGTCGTTGTTGTTGTCCACCTGATAAAGAATAGGCACTTTCATGAAGTTTATCTTTAACCTCATCCCATAAATACGCTTTTGATAAAGACTCATACACTAACTCATCTAAGTCTCCTTTATATCCATTGATTCGAGGACCAAGAGCTATGTTTTCGTAAATAGATTTGGGGAATGGATTAGGAGTTTGAAACACCATTCCGACTCGTAAACGTATTTCTACAGGATCGATTTTTTTATCATAAATATCTTCTCCATTTAAAAGTACTTTCCCAGTAATGCGAAATCCTTCGATAAAATCATTCATTCGATTAAGGGTTCTAAGAACTGTGCTTTTTCCACATCCTGATGGTCCTATCAAAGCGGTTACTTTGTTTTTATAGATTTGCATATTCAAGTCGTGGATTGCGTGGACTTTACCATAATACATATTTACATTCTGCAAATCAAATACTACTTGTAGTTTTTCATCCTTTGATTCACTTTGCACAGAAGTTTGAATTTTGATTTCTGCCATGTTCGAGTCCTTTTATAAACTTAATTTTCTTTGAAAGACAATTCTTAAGTATATTGCAAAAGAATTCATGATAAGTAACATAACAATCAACACTAAAATAGCCCCAGCCGCCAATTTATGAAATTCCATTTGAGGCAAGGTGGTCCAATTAAAAATTTGGATGGGAATTACTGTGAAACTGTCCATAATACTGGTGGGCGCTATGGCAACGAATGTCAGTGCCCCAATCATGATGAGGGGAGCGGTTTCTCCAATCGCACGAGAAAGCCCCAAGATGATACCCGTAAGTATTCCAGGCATAGCTACTGGAAGAACTTGATGACGAATCACCTGCCAACGAGTCATCCCAACACCATAACCTGCAAAACGAAAAGAATCAGGTATGGCTCTGAGAGCTTCTTGAGTTGCTATCGTAATCGTGGGTAATATCAACAAAGACATGGTAAGAGCTCCAGCAATCAAACTCCTACCCAATTCAATTCCCCTCACAAAAAGAGATAAACCTAAAATTCCATATATGATGGAAGGGATTCCTGCCAAATTTTGGATGTTTAATTTTACTAACTCAATGAATTTACTACTTTTGCTACTGTATTCTTCTAAGTATATTGCCGCCATAACCCCCATCGGAATGGAAAACAAAGCAGTAAGAATCATCAACCAAAATGTTCCCATAATTGCTGGGAATATCCCAGATCTTGCAGCAAACCTCGATGGTGGGTTGAGAAAGAAATCCACCGAAAGCACAGGTAATCCATGAATTGTAATGGTTATCAAGAGATAAAATAAAAGAAAGATCACAAAAACATTAATTGTTAAAGTAATAGCATAGAATATGATTCCATAAATGTAGTACCTTTTATAATTTTTGAAGTTGGGATCATACCTCATCGATACACCTCTCGATACTTTCTCACAAGTTGCAAAGCAAGCCAGTTAAATGCTAAAGTGATCAAAAAAAGATGCAATCCGACAGCGTAAATGGTATAATATTCAATGCTTCCATAAGGTGTGTCACCTAAGGAAATCTGAACAATAAAGGCTGTCATGGTTTGGATAGATTCTAAATAATTCAAAGTTAACTTGGGAGAAGCTCCAGCTGCTAAAGTCACAGCCATGGTCTCTCCAATTGCTCTAGCAAAAGCCAGAATTACGGATGCTACAATTCCCGAAAATGCTGCTGGAACGATAATTCTTGTGACCACGTGAAATTTGGTCAATCCTAAGGCATAACCCCCCATTTGTATGCTTTTGGGAACGGCTCGAATAGAATCCGCCGATAAAGAAGCAACCAAAGGAATCAAGGATATTCCCACGACAATGGTTGCCGAAAGAGCATTAAAAATTTCAATCTCAGGAAAAACCTTTTTTAGCAAAGGTGTGATTACATCCAAAGCAAAATAACCATAAACAACTGTGGGAATTCCCCCCAGGATTTCGATCAAGGGGATTGTCACTTCTCGGACCTGACGAGTTGCATATTGAGTCAAAAAAACCGCGGTAAGTAAACCCAATGGAGCAGCAATTACGATGGAACCAATGGCAATCATCAATGTGCCATTCACCAAAGGAAGCACTCCGAATTTTTTCGGTTGTCCAAAAGGTGCCCATTCTCGTCCAAAAAAATAATCTACAGGAGAAACTTTAGAAAAAAACAACACTCCATCCTGAATAAGAATATAAGCAATCAAAAGGGTGATAACAACAGTTAACCATCCAAAAAAAGTGAGGGTATATTTTAATAATCTTTCGGTCAGTGAAAAAGAAGGAGTTTTTCCATATCTCGAGAATACATTTTCTCGGCTTTCGGTTATAGCACGAGTTAGGATTCGTTTTTGTTCTTGTTGTAAGGTTTCCATAGATTAGTTCGCTGAGTATAGTTCTTTTACGTTAAAAAATTCACCTGCTTGCTTTTCGTTTTTAGGAGAACCTGTCTTCCCAATATCGAAATATGCCTTGAGGATTTGGTAGTCTTCTTTTGGGAAAGGTATATACTTAACCTGACGAACCAATTCGTAAGAATTTTCTATGTAGAAGTTTACGAAATCTTTTATGCCTGGTTTTGATAAGGATGCTTTGTTTACATAAATAAAAAGAGGTCTCGACAAAGGAACATAAGTTCTATTCATAACCGTGTCAAAGCTCGGTGATATGTTTTGTTTTGTCTTCGGATTTTTGACGGGGATTGCTCTCACAAAAGCTTTGTTTTCGTCATAGTAGGCAAAACCAAAAAACGCTATGGCATAGGGGTCCTCACTCACACCTTTAACCATTACATTATCATCTTCACTGAAGCGAGCATCGGCTCTTATTCGTTCGTTTTTCCCTAAAATAACTTCCACAAAATAATCGTAGGTTCCTGAATCCTGTCCTGGGGAATAGACTCTGATTTCTTTATCAGGCCAATTGGGGCGAACTTCATTCCATTTCTTTGCTGGCTGATCTTTGTTATAAATTTTACGTAATTCTTCTACGGTTATATAATCCACAAAGTTATTATTATGACTTACAATCACACTTAATGCATCAAAAGCCACGGGAAGTTCAATGAACTCAATGCCGTTATTTCTGCATTTTTCTATTTCTTCTTTTTTGATTTCCCTGGATGCATTCGAGATGTCTGTTTCCCCTGCACAGAATTTCTTAAATCCGCCACCAGTTCCTGAAATTCCCACAGAAACATTGTAGTCTTTGTTTAGCCTCATAAACTCTTCCGCTACGGCTTGAGTAATAGGATACACGGTACTGGAACCATCAATCAAAATATTATGCTTCTTTTTTCCACAGAAAGAAGAAAAGCCAACAAAAAATGCCAAAACCAAAAAGAAAAAAAGAAAATGAAGCCGTGAACTCATAGGTATCTCCCAGTGATTAAATATTTAAAATTACTGATTTTAATTACATGATTATTTCAATTTTATTACAAGCAAATCATTTAACAATCCTCATGACATAAGATTTTATTGATAAAATTCCATTTGACTTATCAAGTCTAAAATTAATCCCGAAGATACCAGTGGTTACTGCAAAAACATCATATATTCAGAATTTAAAGTTAAACCAATCCTGAGTCATAGTTGTACATAAAATCTCTTTTCACAGGGAAAAAGCCACTATCGATGATGAATTGTCGGATACCTTCTTCGGTTTTGATTCCATAGCTTTTTAAGACATTTTCTTCAATCACAATTGAAGAGACGTCATCAGCACCTGAATGCAGAGCGATTTGCCCAACACCTGTTCCTAAAACCATGAGGCTAGTCTCAATATGAGGGATATTATCGAAAAAGATTCTACTGATGGCAAGAACCTTTAAATATTCTTGGCTTGGAACATTTCGAACATAAAATGTTTTTGTTTGTTTTTGGAATGTCCATGGAATAAAGGACAAAAACCCTCCTGTTCGATCCTGCAGTTCGCGTATTAAGTTCAAATGTTCGATCACCTCCCATCTCGTTTCTTCTGAGCCAAAGACGATATTCGCACTTCCTTTGAGACCCATTTTATGGCAGGTTTCCATTACCCGCACCCATTCTGATGGAGAAGCCTTTTTTGGAGACAAGATATATCTCATCCTTTCAGTAAGGATTTCAGCACCTGCACCGGGAACTGAATCCAGACCCGCTTGCTTGAGCTCAAGCAAAACCTCCTCTAAAGGAAGTTTTGTGATTTGCTCTAAGTTAATAAGTTCTACAGGTGAAAATCCCCGTATGTGTATGTCTTTTCCAAATTCCTTCTTCACACTCGAAAGAACATCCAGATAATAATCAAACGGAATCCTTGGGTTCACCCCTCCTTGAAAAAACATCTGGCGAGCTCCCATTGCAATGGCTTCTTCCATTTTTTTTAGGATCTCATCTTTTGTGAGGACGTATCCTCTTTGAGAATTTACTTCATCCATAAAAGAACAAAAACTACACTCAATCGTGCAATAATTTGTGTAGTTAACCACTCGAAAAGCAGTATAACTTACGATTCCTTTTTTGTTGAAGCGATTTCGTATTTCTCTTGCTACTTTCTGGATCTCTAAAAAATCACCATTCATGTAAAGTTCGTAGGCTTCTTCTTTGGAAATTCGAATCCCTTTTTGAGCTTTTTCTAATATTTCTTCTGTGTTTAGTTTTTCTTTGGATGCAAACATAATGAACTCCACCTACATTCAAGCTATTTGAATATTTCCACAATGAACACATTTTTGCTTTACTATGGGTTGACCACACATGATGCATGCTTTTGTATTCCCCTTTTTGAAATTCGGAAGTATCGTATATCGCTCATCAAAAACAAAGCATTCTCCTTCCCAAAAATGTTCTTGTTCGTGATGAATTGTCTGAAAGTAATCCAAAATCCCACCCTCCAGTTGATAGACGTCAAATCCTTGTAGAACCAAAAAGGGAGTTACTTTTTCGCAACGTATCCCACCAGTGCAGTATAGCACAATCTTTTTCTTTTTGTGATTGTGATTTTTTTCATATATATCTCTAAACCAAGATATTTGTTCAGGTAGATTTCGAAATTTGGTTATGGGAAATTTTTCTGCGTTTCGAAAAGCTCCCACCAGCCATTCATAATCATTTCTTGTATCCACAGGCAAAGCCTGATCATTTAGCATGAGCTGATGAAAATCCTCCGGCTTGATATATCGATTTTGATTGAGTTTTAAATCAACTTCAACAGGGAAAGGTATGATTTGCTTTTTGATTTTAACGACAAGTTTTTTGTATGCTTCCACTTCTGTTTCCATAATCCGAACACGGGTTTCTTTCTTCAAGGGATAAGGGGCTTGATAACATTCATTCAAAAAGCGAATCAATGCTAATTTTGAACCACTTACTGAAAGATTGATCCCTTCTGTAGCTATTAAAATCAAACCCTTTAATTCATTTTCCACACATTTCTCGTAAAACCACTCCTTAACTGAAAAAAGTTCCTCTTCGATAATTGGGTGAAATTGATAAAACTGTAAAACATACATGTTCATAAAGATAAAAAAAGTTAGGCTTTCGATTTAAGCAATTGAAATCTTAAATTTATATCTCGACTTTGTATAGTATCCTTCGTAGTTCATTCATAATTTCCTCTATACTATGAACTGGGATGAGGCGCCTTTCTTGGGTAGTATCCAGTTGACGATTGGCTAATTCTTTTGCCCAACCATCAAATCCCGTGTAGCACAGCACTTCTTTTCCTGTTTGCCATGCATGAGCGATTTCAGAGAGAGTTCCAGAGCCACCTCCCACAGCTACCAAAACATCAGCGGTATTGACAATGATAACGTTTCTTGCTAACCCCATGCCAGTTGGAATAACTATATCGCAATAGGGATTACCAGATTTTTTGTCCACGGAAGGGATAATACCAATGGTGCAACCGTAACTATAAACTGGTGAGTTTCTTGCGCCACGACATACGGCTTCCATGATTCCAAACATACCCCCACATACAATCAGATACCCATCATCAATGAGACGTCTTCCTAAAAGTAAGCCAAAGTCATAAATTTCTTTTGGACAAAGGGCTTGGTTAGGACCAATCACCCCTACGATAAATTTTCTTTCTTGGTTCATACTCTCTAATTCTTTTGACAAAGAAGAACAATCAATCTATTTCGTAAGTTAAAACTACTTTATAAAAAAATTTATCTTTTTGCAATGAAAAAAGAACGACAAGGTTTGGGATAGCCTTCAATGGTGAACTCAGGATTTTCTTTGGAGATGGCATCTGTCAGTGATGGTAGTTCTCCAATTCCTGGCATCTCTTCCAAAAGAAATCGTTCGTTGATGAATTCAATGTTTCGATAATTAGTTCTTTTGAGTAGAGTTAAAACCCCCATACGATTGGGTAAAAACCAAATCCCCGTTGCTCCCGCATATTTTTTTTCTGGCATTAAAAACAACGGAAACTCCCCGTAGGAAATAGTTATGGTTTCTAAAATCAAAACCCCGTTGGTTTTGAGTTTTTTATGAACTTTTCTTAAGAGTTCCACCATATCCGTATGATGATAAAGAATACCCATAAGAAGTATGAGGTCATACTGATGTGGTAGCCTTTCTAAATCTTCCCAACCAAGCAAATGAAAATTCCAATGCTTTTGATCTTCAGAAGAGAAAAACTGCTTAAGAAACAAAAACTGATCATAAAAATCCCTGACAGGGTCAATCAAATCAATATCACAACTTATTGTTCTACGTTGAAATTCAAAGTAAATCAAAAAAGAATAATAGCCGTTATTTGCTCCAATATCTAAGAGACGGATTTCTTTTTTCAAAAAGCTAACATCCCGAAAAATTCTCTCTAAAACGTCTTTTAGATATTTCCACTTGATGTAGCTATTCCATTGAGACGGTATTTCCACTTGGTTGATTTGATAAGGACCTTTTCGGAAAGGCTTTAGGGATTTTATTTGGGTTTGGATTTCTTCTACTGAAAACTTGGGATTGTAAATCGTAAAGGGTTCTTTATCCCACTGGATAATTATTTCGTTCATCTAAAAAAAGACAACTTCTGTTTTTTGAGAAAATCAACAAAATTTGCTTGATGATAAAGGAAAACCATAAATTTGAATATTATGATAAAATACAAGCCCGTAAAAAAATCAACTTTTCTGGAGGCAGTGGCTGCTTGCATACAACATGAAAAAAACGTTTTTGAATTCTACACACGGCAGGCAGAATCTTTGCCCGAAGGTCCCATCAAAAATTTATTCTATAAACTTGCAGAAGACCAAGACGAACAAATCCAGATGATTTCGAATTTGTATTCAGAAATCAAAGGTGGAGAAGCACTCCCCAATTTAAAGTTAGCATCAGAAGTTCAAAAATTTAATAGTACATCCATTCAAATTTTTATGCGAAGGTTGGATCGTGTTACCTACAAAGATGCCAAAGGTCAAGAACTAGAAGCATTAGCCCTTGCCACTCAACAATTAGAAGATGCAGCAGATTTCTACAACAAAATGGCAGATAAATTTGAAGATCCAAATATCCGCATACTTTTCAAACAACTTGCAAACATCAAAGAAGAAGAACGACTATTAATGGAATCGTTTTCTGCTTATATATCTCAAGGTTCACCTCAAAGTAACCCCGAAGCCTATTGGGACCTATCCGAATCCTAACTTTTCTTTTTGTTTTTTTAGTTGCTTTTTTTCTTCCCCACTGCCAATCAGACCCTTTGGTTCACTTCATAAAAAACTATCAACAAGAAGAAACGCAATACAATGGTGTAAAGTGTCCAATGCATCCCACTTGTTCCCAATACGCAATTGAAAGTTATCAAACATATGGTATCATTGGAATCCTTTTAACCATAGAACGACTTTTCATCAGAGAACATGGCAATATCCACAATCGATACATCAAGGTCCCCTCGAAGATTTCTGAACATCCTCGGTTCTATGATCCCACTCATAATAGTTTCCAAAAACCTTCTTTCTTCCAAGAAGACTTTTGAAGAATTTGAAATCAAACTTTTTTCTAAAAAGTAGTTGATTTAAGATAATTCAGTGCTATAATTTTTTTATCCAAACTGTCCCTTCCGAGAGGTATTTATGTCCGAAAAACAAATATTCACAGAAAAAACAGGTAGAAACAAAAATTACAAAGAATTAGACGAAGTCACCATCAGGTTTTCTGGAGACTCCGGTGATGGAATGCAGCTCGCAGGAAGTCAATTCACGTTAACCACAGGTTTTGCAGGAAATGATCTGATGACATTCCCTGATTTTCCTGCTGAGATTCGAGCTCCGCAAAATACTATTCCTGGTGTATCGAGCTTCCAAATTCATTTCGGTGATCACAAAATCTTTACTCCTGGTGATACAGTGGATGTCTTAGTGGCGATGAATCCTGCAGCTCTAAAAGCCAATATCAGTTCATTAAAACAAAACGGTGTCTTGATTGCGAATTCGGATGAGTTCAACGAACGAAATCTCATCAAAGTAGGCTATACCACAAACCCCCTTCACGATGAGTCGCTTCATCAAAAATATCGTATTATCGAAGTGCCCATCTCTTCTCTGACGAAAACTGCTCTTCAAGACACTGGACTAAGTGCGAAAGACATTGAGCGTAGTAAAAACTTTTTTGCTTTAGGAATTACTTATTGGTTATTTAGTAGAGATCTACAACCAACGATTGACTGGTTAAGGAAAAAATTCGAAAAAAAACCCATCTATGCAGAAGCAAACATCAAAGCCTTGATGGCAGGGCATGCTTATGCTGACACTATTGAAGCTCTACAAGAAAGATATATTATCCAAAAAGCCAAGTTCCCACCCGGGGTTTATCGTAACATCAACGGCAATACGGCATTAGCCTTAGGAATTGTTTCCAGTGCCATATTATCTAAAATGAAGGTTTTGTATGCTGGTTATCCTATAACGCCTGCCTCTGATATCCTCCATGAACTTGTTAAGTACAAACACTGCAATGTATATACGTTCCAAGCCGAGGATGAAATTGCAGCCGTGAGTGTGGCGATTGGAGCTGCTTATGGTGGAGCCATTGGAATCACAGGTTCATCGGGGCCAGGAATTGCCCTAAAAACAGAAGCCATTAATTTAGCTGTGATGGCAGAACTTCCAGTTGTGATCATCAACATCCAAAGAAGTGGTCCTTCTACGGGAATGCCTACTAAAACCGAACAAGCAGATCTCTTTCAAGCCATGTTTGGTCGAAATGGAGAGAGCCCTGTTCCCGTTTTGGCACCTGCAACTCCATCTGAAAACTTCAATTTAATTTTCGAAGCCATCAAGATTGCTGTTAAATACATGACTCCTGTCTTTTTCTTGTCTGATGGTTACCTAGCCAATGGTTCTGAGCCATGGAGACTACCGAACATTGAAGATTTGGACTTCCCCATTGAAAAACCCTCGTTAGATGAAAAAATAGAAGGATACAAGGTATATAAAAGGGATCCTCAGACTTTAGCAAGGAAATGGGTGATACCAGGAAACGTCCACCACATCCACAGAATTGGAGGACTAGAAAAAGACGAAGAAGGAAAGATCAGCTATGATCCCGAAAATCACGATCGAATGGTAAAACTGCGAAACGAAAAGATACAGCGGATTGTGAATGACATTCCCAATCAAGAAGTTCATGGGCATAGCGAAGGAGAATTACTTGTAGTGAGTTGGGGTTCTACGTTTGGATGTGTTCGAACCGCAGTGGATCATCTTTTAGAAGAAGGATATTCTATAGGGCATGTGCATTTGCGATATTTAAATCCATTTCCCAGAAACTTAGAAACCATCTTAAAATCCTTCAAAAAAATCATTGTTCCAGAAATGAATTTAGGACAGTTAGCCTTTATCCTTCGCGGTAAATACCTTGTGCCCGCAGAAGCATATACCAAGGTTCGAGGAAAACCCCTCTTGGTAGAAGAATTAATCAACGTATTTCGAAGTAAATTTTAAAAACTCAAGGAGGTTCTTATGAAAACTTTGACCAAAAAAGATTATGCTTCGGATTTAGAAGTTCGTTGGTGTCCCGGTTGTGGCGATTATGCTATCCTTAATGCCGTCCAAAAGGCACTAGCCGACTTGCAAGCTCCAAGAGAAAAAACTGTGTTCATTTCTGGGATTGGTTGTTCTTCTCGATTTCCTTATTATATGAACACTTATGGATTTCATACCATTCATGGTAGAGCTCCTGCGATTGCTACTGGTTTACGCTTGGTTCGTCCTGATTTAGACATTTGGGTGATCACAGGTGATGGGGATGCCCTATCAATCGGGGGAAACCACTTTATTCACGTCCTAAGAAGAAACATCAACATGAAAATCATACTATTTAACAACCAAATCTATGGATTAACGAAAGGACAGTATTCTCCTACTTCAAAGATTGGAACCATATCAAAAACTACACCTGAAGGTTCCATAGATAACCCCTTTTCTCCTGTGAAATTGGCATTTGGTTCTGGTGCTACCTTCATAGCAAGAACTCATGACAAAGACATTCCCCATATGGAAGAAGTATTCAAATTGGCTCATCAACACAAAGGAACAGCCTTTATTGAAGTTTTGCAAAATTGTGTCATCTTTAACGATGGTGTTTATGATGAAATCACAGAGAAGCAAAATCGCATTGAAAGAATGATCTACGTCGAAGAGGGAAAGAAACTTCTTTTTGGAAAGGATCAAGAAAAAGGATTGGAGCTAGTCAATCATGAACTACGAGTGATCTCTGCAGTGGATGAACCAGAAAAAGTAGCCATCTATGACCCCCAAGATGATAATTTCATTTTGAACTTCATCAAGCATGAAAACAATCCGAACTTCCCTGTAGCAGTTGGTGTGCTCTACAAACAAAACAGAAATCGGTTTGATGAGGATTTAGAAAATCTAATCCAAACTAGTCGACAAAAAAAAGGAGAACCCGACCTACATCAGATACTTTACAGTGGTGAGAAATGGGAAATCAAAGATTGATTTCCCATTTCTTCCTAAATCGTTTTTATAAATTTTTTCAACCATTTTCACCAAAATTCAAAAAAAATACAAATTTAACATAAAAATTCAAAATTTTGTTGTCGATGTGAAATTAAATTTTTTTTTAAGCAACTATTATTGAAATCCCAAAAAAACAATAAGGAGGTACAATGAATGGAAGATCCCCTAGGTATCCACTACATCATTGAGTTGTATGGGTGTAACAGTTCCGTATTGGATAACCTTCCCGAGATCGAGAATGCCTTAAATTACTCAGCTGACATCGCAGGCGCAACCATCATTAGTAGCAAGTTCCACAAATTTTCCCCGCAAGGTGTCTCAGGAGTGGTGGTGATTGCAGAGTCTCATCTTAGCATCCATACATGGCCTGAGCTGGGTTATGCGGCTTTGGATTTATACACTTGCAATCTGAACATGGACATAGATAGAGCGCTGGAACATATAAAAAATGTGTTCTTACCCAAGGAAATGATCGTTAAATACATGGAAAGAGGAATCATGAATCCAGCGAAAAGAAAGTATCTCGAAGTAAAAGATTACGAATTCGAGAAAGAACTCATGTTAGGAGGGAAGAAATGACTCGCACTATGACTTCTTTGAAATATACTTTTGTCGATGTGGATCTACGTCCTTCACCCATACACAAGACGGGTTTGTTTTCGAATAGCTACATCAAGAAGGGCACAACCATTGGCGTTCTTACCGGCAGATTTTATTCTCAGCAGGAGGTTCAAAATCTCAGCAAAGAAGAACAATCTTTTTTGATTCCCATTGATGAAGAAATCTTAATTGGTCCGGAAAGCTTCTACGAAATCCCAGCTCTTTTTTACATTAACCACTCTTGTGAGCCAAATGCAGGAATAGATGGAGACCTTACCATCGTTGCATTGCGAGATATTTTACCCGATGAAGAGATAACGATCGACTACGCCACCATCTTTTTGAATGAACAAAGTTTTGTCTGTGAATGCAAATCTCCAACATGTAGGAAAGTAATTCATGGAACAGACATTTTCTTACCTGAAATTCAAAAAAAATATGAAAACCACATCAGTAGCTGGATCAAAAGAAAATTGAACATCAAGCCAGAGACCATAGCCAGCAAACTCCAATTTGAACAAACAGGAGCCTGGGGGTTAGTGACAGCGTTGGATCTTCATGATTGTGATCCTGAGCTCATTCGGGATAGAGATGCCATCTATCAATACACAATAGAGTTATGTGAGAAAATCAAAGTCAAAAGATTTGGTGAACCCATCATAGTTCACTTTGGAGAAGACGAACGAGTCGCTGGGTATTCGCTAGTTCAATTGATTGAAACGTCCCTAGTCTCTGGACACTTCGCAAACCTAACAAACCGCGTATACTTAGACATCTTCAGTTGTGCCTACTATGATCCAAAAGAAGTGATAGAATATTCAAAAAACTTCTTCAAAGCCAAAGACTATCACTGCAAAATTTACTTACGGCACTAAAAACGCCCATAGGGCGTTTTTTTTCATCCTATCAACCCACTGCAACAACACCATCATAGAAGTCAAACACCACACTCCCCGTAAGACAATCCACCATGATCCTGTCCTCATAATTATGATAGAGGAGGTGGTCGGTTGTGGAGCTTCTGGGGATCTCGGTGTGTCTGTTTCTTGTTGTTTCCCCCATCATCTCGAGTTCCAGCAATATTCGTATGAGGTAACTCACGGAATAGCCCATGTATAGACGTAGTTGAAATAATCTTCCCCACATCACGGGAGAAACGGAAATCCAAAAGCGTTGGTATTTTTTCGTTCTTGGTTGATATTTTGCGGTGAGGGTTCGTTTGATGTGGGATATGGATTTAGGATAGATTTTTCCCAAGTTCCTTTTGAGTAGAGATTCTACGGTCCTTGCAAAATCACCCTGAAATTTGCTCTGAGCAAGATACTGTAAATAAAGAAAATGCATTGGGCTAAGATTTACACACACGACATGGAGCTCTTTTGCCAAGAATTCCACTTGGTTTCTCATACACGATATAAAATCTCATTTTCTTTGAAATCTTACAAAAAAATTTTGGACTTTTTTTCAATCAAGCATCAAAAATCAAAACCACTTAAGAGAAGTCAAAAACAGAAACGTTTTCAAAAAATTCCTTGCTCATAATTATGAAGAAACCATGGGTTGAATTTTGTTCACAAAGTCAGAACTGGCTCACGCAAAAAAAACTTACAAGAAAATGAATCAAAGCCGAATAAATCATCGATTCTGATACTTTTTTTGAGAAAACAATATAAAACAACGTGGAGAGGAAGTATGTCAGATGAAACCAAAAGGAAAGAGCCTCAGGATCATTCCGCAGGAACCAAAAGGGTTGATACCAAAACATCCGACAGTACCATCAGGGTTGCGAGTCATGATTCTACTTTGTATGATGGACAGACAATCACTTTAAATTCCCAAGATTATACGTTCCTTCAACTTTTTTTGTGAGTGGGGAAAGCGAGATTACTTGATTGAAAATCTTAAAAAAGAAAAATTCGTTTCGAAGCTCTACTTTTAAAACTTCCAACCGAAAAAAACATCGCCGAGTTTTTGAAAAACATCCAACATCCTGACATCATCAAGCTCATTGATTATGGAAACTATCAACGTAGATTTTTCGAAATCTTAGAATAAACAAAAGGAGGAAGTCTAAAGGACATCATCCCCCTTACAGATTTAGAGAAAATCAAACGAATTTTGTTTGAAACCGTAGAAACTCTAAATTACTGTCATAAAAAGAAAATCATTCACAGGGACATCAAGTTAGAAAACATCTTTTTCAAAGACAGATCCCAAAAAGACATCAAGATTGGAGATTATGGGATATCCTCGATTGTAGAAGAAGACAAATCCAAAGTGCTCACAGGCATACCAAGAACAGAAATTTACGCAGTTCCAGAACTTTACATTAGCCAACAAGGGAAAACCATCATCACCGAAAAAATGGATTATTATGCCTCGGGAATAACGTTGCCATATCTCTATACTGGGAAAAATCCCTTCGAGGGTTATCTGATTATGCCGTCATGAAAAAAAACTCGATGGAAATATCCATATCGATGACTCAATCCCCAACGAACTCAAAAACCTAATCAAAGGACTCTTGACAAAAAATCCCGACAAGCGATGAGGTTACGAAGAAATCTAGAATTGGTTCAAAGGAAAACCTGTCCAAGTTCATTATGAAGCTGACTACGAAACCACATAAAGTATAGACGCTTACCTTTCGGTATGCTTAAAGATGAAAGAAAGTACGCCAACAATCCCGAAGAATTAGCCGCCCTAATGGAAGAATACCCAGACCCAGGGGAAAGACACCTCTACTCGATGGTAACTATAGATGGCTAAAAGAAGCCAACGATCCTTTGTTTGTTGAGATCGAAAAGATAGTGGAAATCGATTTCCCAAGGATCAAGATACCAGTCTGAAGTTTGCTATTTATTATCCCGATCTCAAAAGAAACTACCCGTAGCTCCCACGAAAAAAGAGAAGAAGGAATAAACTCCGAAGAATTCGCTCGACTGTTAGAAAAAGAATTTCAAACTTACATGAAGCTCCTTACCATCCGAAAGATGATTTTTATCTCTACTTAGAAGCTCGTCAAAGAAATTGCTGGTATCTTTTATGGTTGCTTTAAAGCATATTCACCCAAAGTAGCCTTGAATTTGATCATCTTGCAATTCGATAGTATGAGATTTCGTTTTAACATCAAATACTACTATAACCTCCACTACACGTTGTCCCCTGAGCATGAATTTTATTGCAATGGTCTCGTTTTGAAAAAAACAAGTGATATAAAAAGCTACATTCGAAATCTGATTCTAAATCAGCAATTTTCAGAACTAAAGCCTGATACCTTCCTCATCAAACCCATTAAGGAATGGTAGGATTTAATTTTGCATAATGCATAAACGAGAAAAAAAGATTTCAAACCCAAATCATAGAAATTTTCGAAGAAGATAATTACGATGTCCGAAAAGCAAAAGATGGGATTGAAACTTGGATTCAACGCTTTCATAAAATTGAAAACTTCCCCCATCGAGACCGCTTAGCGGCAGTTCTTGCGAACCATTCCATCCCTAAGGAACGACTTCAGAGAAAAACATTAGAAGAACAAATCTTGAAAGATACAAGCAAGAAGTCAAAGAAAAAACTAATGAGAAATTCATTTATTCAAAATCCAATGTGAAAAAGTATTTTAGAATTATGCTATATGTCTTAGCGATCTCGATTGTATCTCATTTTTTGAATGAAACTCCTTGAAGAGATCAAATCTTCAAACTTGATCCTAATAATCCTATTAATTTGTTGTAGTTGTTAGCATCATGGTGTCATTTACAGGACTGATCGTAGCAGGATTTTTTTACGAAATTGGCGATTAATTTTGTTAGCTTTCTCAGGTGGTCCAATCGCAGGATATTTGACAGGATGAATCCTCGTGCTTTTTTTGAAAGTTGTTCTTCCCTTGGGTTTGATAATTGACGGTGTCGGACTTATTTTTATTTCTTTATATTATTCCATTTTGAAGATCATATCATTCATTAAAAAATTAGATAAGAACACCTTAGATAGCATTAGAAACAATATTTTGGCTGAGATTCAACACCTTAACTACGAAAAGACTACGCCCGATAACACCTAACCTAAGCCGAAGGAGTGGAACTCAAATGGACAGATTATGGTAAGTATTACTTAAAATATCGAAAAAATCAACAATAAACCCCAATCATGAACTGTGATTGATGATGTTGGTTATCCCCCCATAACGTTTTTTCTGCGTGGATAGCGATGAAGGGTTGTAAATCAAATCGTCTTCATAACCCCGTGATGTCGAAAATCTCGATTGGGCTTTGGGTTTGAGCTACGTTCTTTTCGTTTCGGTTTCGTTGGTCTTTTGAGCTAAGTGTGTGTTTTAAAAAAAATCAGAACTCTAAACAAAATCATCAAACTGAGCTTAAGCTTGACTATATGAAAATGTCAATGCAAGTTTCAATAAGTAAACTTGATGATAGCTCTCTTTAATGTAAATATGTAAAACTGATGTTCGTGTTTTTGTTTATGAAAAAAAAAGAAGCAAGTATGAACTTCCTGATAGGTGGAATAGGTCGGATTCTTTTGGAGAAGCAGTGGATACCCTTCTTAAGCGTATGGAGGACGATCGAGGAAAGTTTATTGTTATCATTTGGCACCAAGTATAAGTATAAAGTATAACGAGAAAAAACTTAATCCTAATGAAATCCAAGTCCTTGAAAACCAGGGAGTCTTAGAAATTGCTGACATAAAATTTGTAGTAAAAATTCAGAATCTCAATGCTACTTTAAGGTCCTAAAAATGAAAATCGAAATTTATGCTAACTCCCATAAAGGCTTTATCCGATGGCGAAACGAAGATGCCATTTTCGTAAACCAAGAGTTCATTCGCGATGAAGAAAGGTTTTTTGTCATCGAAGACATCCACGAAAAAGTATTTATGATTTCTGTTTTGGACGGGATCGGTGGACACAGAGCTGGAGATGTTGCCAGTGAACTCGCCGGAAAGGTGATTGCGGAAAAAACCACCCATCTACCCAAGGGGATGAGTATCCCTCAACTCGAGGAACAAGTGAAAAAGATCATGAAAGAAACCAACGAAATCCTCCTCCAAAAAGGCAAAGAAAACCCGGAATATGAAAACATGGGAACCACCTTCACGGGGGTTTTAAACTACTATGGTGAGTTTTTCTATGTGCATGTTGGTGATACTCGTTTATATCGAATTCGAGACGGGAATCTGCTCTTAATCACAGAAGACCACACTTTGAGAAACCTCACCAAAAATGATTTCATTCCATCGAATATTTTAGCGAACTCCTTGGGAACCAAGAACGAAATCTACTTCGAAATGAATCAGCTCTCAAGAAGAATCTTCAATGATGACGTTTTCTTATTGTGTAGTGATGGTTTTTGGGAATATCTACCTGAGGACTTTGATTTTCGCCTTGATATGCAAGCTCTGGGGAAAGAACTCATGAAGCAAATTCTTCCTCTCTCGAGTGATAATGTAAGTTGCGTTTTTTTCCGTATTAAAGGAGTTGACAATGAATGATGATCTCAAATTCCAAACTTAATACCAACAATATCAAAAAGCCAAAAAAGAAAAAACCTTACTGGTTTGTCCAAATTGTCATACTCTTGAGGAGCTTGATTGCGTATTGTGTGGTGAGTGTGGACATGCATTAAAAAAAAACACTAAAACTTTAGATGTGGAAATCCGATTTCGTCTCCTTCTGCTGATGTTTGTGAGTCGTGTGGAGCATGGATAAGGAATTCACAAACTCGCAAAAGGCACGTGCCTACTTTTCCGCTCAAAAAATATCTCTTTTTTACCCAAAGCACTGAGCACAAAGAAGAAACAGAAAAGCTCATACGAGAGCTCGAAAAAGAAAACAAAAACTCAAAGAAGAATCCCACGCCCCAAAGACTTTACTAAGTGAAGAACAAATCCGAAACCTCTTGAGGAACGGTGAAGAAGCCAGAGCCGAAGAGAAAAGAAAATCAAACGTCTCGAAGAACTCCACCGAAAACAAGAAGAAAGAAAACACAAAGCAGAAGAAGAACTCCCATCGCTTGGCGTTGTTGTGCCTTCGATAAAATCCATCCAGCTCTGGGCTTTTATCTTTGTCAGGATCCTTCCAAAGGGGAGAGGGGAGAATGGATTTTTGAAGATGAACTATATTTTTTGGAAAAAACAAATTCCCAAAGTGATGGAAATTTTTGGGATTTTCTTGTTGACGAAGGATTTGGCTTGATTGTTATGGATACCACATAAGCTGCCTTAGCTCAGTTGGTAGAGCGGCTGACTTGTAATCAGCAGGTCGTGGGTTCGAAGCCTACAGGCAGCAATTGGGTAGGTGGCCGAGTGGTTAATGGCACCAGACTGTAAATCTGGCACCCGAAAGGGTTACGGAGGTTCGAATCCTCCCCTGCCCAATTTCCATGAGAAAAACAATATTCAAAAAGCCCTATTAATAGAACCAAGCACTCACCCAATTTCAGATAAAAGTTGAAGTAAAGAATTTCAAACTTATTGACTAAACAAAAAAGTCTTATCATTAAATAAAATAGGGAGCTCCCTCCATGCTAAAAAAAGAACAAAAAGCAAAGTTCTTCTTAGAAGAAATCAAAATCGTCCAAGACATCATTAAACGAATGGCTTTTAATTCCTTCCTCATCAAAGGTCGGACCATCATTTTTGTTATTTTAACCCTCTTATTGACTTACTGAAACCTTTATCTCATTTATCCCTTTATTTGCTTTTTGGTTTTTTGATGCTTTTCCTTTGGCAGGAACGAATGTAAAGAAAACTTTACCAATGGGTTATCGAAAATCGATGGAAGACTGACGACTTCCAACTCGACATGAATGCTTACCGATTTCAGCATAAAAGGGTCTTTTTTGAAAATTAGGCTTTTTTTATTTTGTGCTATCAGATAGGTATTGCTAAACCAATCCTCAATTTTTATGAAATATCAAACTGAAACATGAATTCAAACTCTTTGTCAATACGGTTTTAAAGCTATTTTTAAAGTTTGTGTTTCTTGTATTTTACCTCACCATTTCGATTTTTTAACTACTTTTGAGGTTTTTGAGGTAAACTGATTTTGGTGGTGTCAGTCTTTTGTGTTGACCATCCATTCGGAGAAGTCTTCCAAAAACTCTTTGAATTCTTTTTCTTGGTTTTCTTCTAATGGGATTTCTTTTTTGATTTCCTCAATGGCTAAGAAAAAGCACTCAAGCCAAACATTACGGTGTTCGTAGGTGATGGGGAATTTCATGTGTCGTGCCCTCATCATGGGCGGACCATACTTTTGAGTGAATAGGGGAGGTCCTCCTAAGACTTGAATAAAAAAATCTGCATTTTTCTCAGCCGACTTGAGGAGTTCTTGCTCATTCCGTGGAAATAGGAAACTTATCTTCGATTGGGATAAATTCTTATAATGAAGCCACAAGAGCTTTCTGATCCCGTCTTCCTTTAAGATGGAATAAAGTTCTGGAGGTGCTTTTTTTGGTGGTCCTGATGGTGGGACGTAAACCTCTCGCATAAAAATAAAGAAATTACTTTTTTGTGGATTTGCAATTAAAATTCTGGATTGAAAATTTTATATGAAAAAACTCAGAATCGTAGTTTTTGTATTTTTCTTGTTTTGTAAGGATGAAAAGTCAATAACAAAATACTTAGAAAAGACCAGTGAGATTACGCAATTCTGTAGCCAAATGATACCTTGTATTCATGAGGAAATTGAAAAGGCATTCCAAAACCACCCTCAACAAAAACACTATCTTTTATCAAAAGCGACTTTAAAAAACTGCCAACACGAACAAGCTCAAACTCTCGAGTCATTACTTAAGCCCAATCAACAACAAGTCGAAACGCTCTCAAAAATATATCAACAAGGATTCCCATTAAGTCTATTAGATATAGCTCAGTATTTTAATGACCAACAAAAGGTTTTTTTGCTTCATTATGGAGAATGTTCGAAAATTATCTACTCTTCTCCTACTTGCGATGAGAAGAAAAAGACCCTCAAAAGTCATAGTAGCTGTTTCGTCATCTATCAGAAATAACATTCCTAAAACTGAATTTCTGCTTCCCCAGAAGCTTTTATATCTCCAGACTCGGATGCTGCTTGTAATGACACAATCATGGTTCGTTGTTCTTCATTTTTCTTTTTTACTACTCCAGTGCAGATTAAGGTTTCTCCCAACTTAGTCATGCCACGAAATTTTACACCGAAGGATTTAATTTTATGAAGATGAAAATGGTTAGTTAATAACCTTCCCAATTGTGCCATCACAAACATTCCATGAGCTATCGTTCCATTTAATCCCACTTTTTTTGCAAACTCTGGATCGGTATGAATGGGATTGAAATCTCCTGAAGCTCCTGCATATCTCACCAAATCCATATGGGTGATGGGTCCTATACGTAAAGGTTCAAGTTCTTGATTTACTTGGAAGTCTTCAAAAGTTTTCATAGGAACTCCTGATTAAGATTCTTTGGGTCGAAGGATGATTCCCATTTCAGCAATGATACAAGGCTCATCATTTTCATTTTTATAAGTAGTTCGAAAGGTGACGATTTCCATTTTTCCTGTTTTTACGTCCACTACTTCTCCCTCGGCTTTGATGGTCATATTGGCATAAATGGGACGTAGATAAGTGTACTCTTCTTTCATATGAAGAAGCCGATCTGTATCAATTCCCATGCTTCTCATGTCTTCGAAAATCTCAGGATAGCCCCAAAACTGAAACGTGGTCTGAAACGTAGGAGGAATAGGTATTCCTTCATAACCTGCTTTTCTTGCCTCGTCTTCATCAAAAAAGATGGGGTTCTTTTCCCCAATTGCCATACAAAATTCACGTATCTTTCCTTTTTCAACGGTGATTGTGTAGCTCTTGAGCTTTCTTCCAATCAGCTCTTTGCTTAATTGCATAAACAAAGGATTTCAAAATTGATTTATAAGTCAACTAAAAAGCTTTATTCTCAATTACCCATTTGTTCGATATTATGTGTAATTATGTAGTGAAATTCTCGATTTTTTGATTTACTTTTCATAAAAATGGAGTTATGAATACAATGAATTAGGAGGTTAATCATGGTGGATGCAGGAATGTCTCAAGAAGAAATTGATGCCCTACTAAATAATGTGGAATTATTAGAAACGGGAGAATCTACCTTCCAAACTACAACTACCACTCAAAAAGGAGTAGACCTATCACCTTTAGAAAGAGATAGAATTGCTGATGAGATTTTGAAAGGTCTATCAAAAGGTTTATCTGGTCTTCAGATTGTCTTAAATGCTAATGTCCTCATCACTGAACCCTATGCTGAAGTTCGAACAAGGAAAGAAGTTCAAAAGGATCTAAAGGGTTCCAATGTGGTTTTTATCATAAAAGTTTCGGGTGGTGTAAACGGCGAAGCATATTTAATCTTCCCCCTCAAAGAAGCTCACAAAATCGTCAATATCATCATGGGAGGAAACGGCGATGAGGATTTAAGCACCCCATTAGATGCGGCGGAAATGGCAACTATTAAAGATGCCTTCAATCCAATTATTTATTCGCTGATTTCTTATTTCTCTGCCAGGACAGGAGAAACGTTTTCACTCTTAGGAATACAAGTAGTGAATGGAAATGAATTCGTATCTGATTTGAGTGAAGAGTATCTTATTAGAATTCAATATAATTTTGAAATCTCAGGCTATTTTAGTACCAGGCTTCTGTTAATTTTCCCTTTCTCAATGGCAAGATCGGTCCTTTCTCTATTACAAAAAAAAGCAAAAGTAGAAACCACACTTGAAGAAACAAAAGAAGAAGAGCCCACCATACCCGTTAAAGACGTTGAATTTCCGGCTATAAGCACGACAACACAAGGTTTAACGTCTCCCAACATTGAACTTTTATTGGATGTTCAAATGACTGTGACGGTAGAATTAGGGAGAACCAAAAAATACATCAAAGAGATTTTAGAAATGGGTGAAGGAACCGTCATCGAGTTGGATAAGCAAGCGGGCGAGCATGTCGATGTTTTAGTGAATGGAAAGTTAATAGCTCGAGGCGAGGTAGTAATCATTGATGAAAACTTCGGTGTGAGAATTGCTGAAATCATCTCCACAAAAGAAAAATTAGGCTTAAGAAGATAACACGAAAAATGAAAAACAAATCGAAAAAAAAAGAATACTATCGAGAAGAAGAATTTCGACCGTCAAAGAGATCTGAAGCATCACTAAAGAAAAAAGTCTACGTGGATAAAAGTCCTATCCATGGTCTTGGAGTATTTGCCAAAAGAAAGATACGCAAAAACGAATATATTGGAACTTACGAAGGGGTGATTGTATTAGAGAATGATACCTACGTGCTTTGGGTGCAACAAGAGCATGGTGGTTGGAAACTCATTGATGGGAAGAACGAACTCCGATATTTGAATCATTCTTCCAATCCCAATGCAGAATTTCGCGGGAATAAGTTATATGCCATCAAAACTATCCATCCTGGTTGTGAGATCACCTTTCATTATGGAGAGGATTGGAAAGACGTAACTTGACGATTTCTTATCCCTTTACACAAAGGACCTGTTTTAACTCATACACAATTTCTACCAAGTCTTTTTGTTGTTCCATGACCTTATCAATATCTTTATAGGCTGCGGGGATTTCATCCAAAATCCCTTTGTCTTTTCTTGATTCGACACCGCGAGTTTGTTCGATCAGGTCCTTTTCTGTGTAGAGTTTCTTTGCTTTGTTTCTACTGATTCTTCTTCCAGCTCCATGAGAGGCACTTTCATAAGACTCGGGATTTCCTAACCCACGAACGATGTAACTTTTTGCTCCCATTGAACCAGGAATGATTCCCATTTCTCCTTTTTTTGCACGTATGGCTCCTTTTCTTGTTATGTACACTTTTTCCCCAAAGTGGATTTCTTCTGCCACATAATTATGATGACAAACAATTCGTTCGACTTCCTTCAAGTGAGGGAAGTATTTTTGCAATACTTTTTTGTAAATTTCCAACATGACATTTCTATTTAAGTAAGCATATCGTTGTGCCCAATATAAATCATGCTTATACTCTTCCATTTCTTTGGTTCCTTCCAAATATACTGCTAAGTCAGGATCAGGTAGATTCTGATTGTGAGCTAATTTTTTTGCCCTTTCTATGTGATAATTTGCCAGTTCATGTCCGATGTGACGAGAGCCCGAATGTAGCATTAACCACACATTTTCTTCTGTGTCCAAACAAAGTTCGATAAAGTGGTTTCCACCGCCTAAGGTTCCTAATTGTATCTCGGCTTTGGACCTTAAATTGTGAACCTTTTCTGTTAATCGATAAAAGTTCTTAAATAACTCCTTCGTTTCTTTGAGTAATGACTCAGGTAAGTATTCTTGATAAACAGGGATTTTGTGTTCATCAAAGCCAACGGGTATCGCTTTTTCAATATCTAAACGAATGGGACGTAATGAATCAGGAAGTTCTTTGGCTTTGATGTTTGTTTTGATGGCAGCCATCCCACATCCGATATCCACCCCCACAGCCGCAGGAGATATTGCATCCTTCATGGCTATGACAGAACCCACAGTTGCTCCTTTGCCAAAATGCACATCAGGCATTACACTCACATGATGAAAAACCCAAGGTAATCGTGCAATGTTATAAAGTTGTTGTCTTGCTTCTTCTTCGATTTCCTCCAAATCCGTCCAAATTTTTAATGGAACTTTGAAATCCTTTTCCTTGATAACAATCATAAAATCCAAAAAATTTCAAAATTATTGTTTGACATCTTTTTTTATTAGAACATGTCAAATAAAAATTAAGATTATCTAAACAAATTTTAGGATGTTTTTTTAACAAATTTTATTTTCTATGAAACAAAGCTATAATAATAAACTTGATACAAAAATGTAAAATAAAAATGCAAGATAAAATCCACCATTACGAAACAATCTTCATCAACCATTGAAAGGAGTTATTATGAAGAACTACTTTTTTGTAGCGGCTTTAATTTTTTTGCCTTTTGTTCTACTTGCTCAAGAGGTTCGGATTGGCTTTGGATCATGTTTCGATCAGAATCGATCCTACGAAATCTGGGATACCCTTCAAAAAGAAAACTTTGATTATTTTATTTTTTTAGGAGATAATGTATATACAGATAATGAACAGCAATTCGAAACTGCTTATCAGAAGTTATTTCAGAATCAAGCCTTTCGTTCGTTTTTTGAAAAAACCAACATCTTATCGATTTGGGACGACCACGACTTTGGAAAAAATGATGCCGGGAAAGAGTTTGATCAAAAAACCTACACAAAACAGCTCTTCTTAGATTATTGGTATAAACAAAAACAACCTTCTCTATATCAAGAGCTGCTAAAACGAGAAGGCTTATATCATTCTTTCTTGATAAATCAGAAAGGACTCAAAGTTTTAGTCATTTTATTAGATACTCGCTGGTTTCGTGATCCATTAAAAAGAAAAGATCCTTTGGTAATACATTATCTGCCACATGAAGATATCCAAAAAACTCTTCTCGGAGATACCCAATGGAACTGGTTAGAAAAAGAACTCCGAAGAAAAGCAGATTTTTATATCATCGCAAGTAGCATACAAGTCATACCTGAAGAACATCGATTCGAAAAATGGCATAATTTTCCCCATGAAAAACAAAAACTCTTACAAATTATCCAAAAACTCAAAATCAAAAATCTTATCTTTATCAGCGGAGATCGGCATTTTGCCGAAATCTCGAAAAAAGACATCTTGACAAATGGAAAACCTTTCTCACTCTATGAAATTACCGCAAGTAGCCTAAACCAAGAGCTCCCTAAAAGCTTTCAACAGGAAGTTCTTCAAGAAAAGAACCAGTATCGTCTTTTTGAAGCTTACTTAAAACCAAACTATGGTTTTCTTATTATACAAAAAAAGCAAAAATCTCTCAGCATACAAGGGGGTATAAAAGACGAAAACTCCAAAATCATAAAAAAGATAGATATACAAGCATGACATAACTGAAAGACTTAAAATAAGTAAAAATTTCTGCACACCCTAAATTTTATTCTTAAGAGTACTTAATTCCAACTTTTTGTGTATCCAACTGTGAAAACTTGTTTTCTTAAGCAAAAGTCAAAAGCTTTTTTTGTCTAAAACTATACAAGCAATTCCGAAAGGAGTATCTATGAGTTTAAAAAAGTTAGTCTTGGTAGGTGGCTTAATTTTATATGTATTCAGTTGTATACAATTTAAAGAATTACCTTCAGATCCTACTACTCCAACTGGATTATTCAGAACTTTGCTTAGACAAAATCTATTAAATGAGCAAAATGAGCAAACGGAAGACAATATAAATCCAAATCCTGAAAATGAAAATACTAATCCCAACTCTAACACAGATAACTTTAATAACTCCAGTAATAACAATAACTCAAACAATAACGACAACAATAATAACACATATACTGAACCGAGAGGCGAGATTGATACCTCATTTGGAACGCTAGGAAAAGTGATTATTGATTTTGACAATAATAACGATAAGGCCTATGCTATTGCTATACAACCAAATGGAAAAATTCTTTTAGCTGGTACCGCTATAGTGTTTATTTCCTCTGACTTTGCTTTGGTTCGTTTGAATCCTGATGGATCCCTCGATACTTCCTTCGGTCCGAGCCTAAACGGAAAAGTAACAACAGATGTAAGTGGAGCAGGAAGTACTGAAGAAGGACGAGCAATGGTATTACAACCTGATGGAAAAATTCTTGTAGCAGGACTTTCAGATCAAGATTCTGCGGTAGTAAGGTATCATCCAGATGGAAACATTGATACACAGTTTGGAACCAATGGCATAGCTAGGTCAAACTATTCAATGTATGATGAAGCTTTTTCAATGGCTATTGACTCAGCAGGAAGAATAATTTTAGGTGGAAAAGCCTCTTATATAGGTAGAGGGTATGATTTTGCTTTATTTCGATTTCTGCCTAATGGGAATTTAGACACAAGTTTTAATGGAAATGGATATCTTATTGAAGATTTCGGAAGTAGTGATTATATTAGAAGTGTCAAAATACAACAACCCGGAGATAAAATCTTAGTGGTTGGTGATAGTGAAGTGAATAGCTTGCCAAATTATGAGTTTTTTGTTTTGAGGTATAATGCATCGGGCATTCCTGATACAGAATTTGATAGTGATGGTATTTCGTATGTGGATATCAATTTCGTTGATGATGCTTACGATATAGCAATTCAACCCAACAATCAAATTATTGTAGTTGGTAATACAACAGAAGGTGTAGGTCCAGGTAGAGATGTAGGTATCATAAGGTTAAATTCTGATGGTTCATTGGATACAAGTTTTGGAAACGGTGGAGAGGTGATCATAGATATGGATGAAACCAACTCGAATATTTATGGTGATTACGATAAAGATTTTGCCATGAAAGTCGCCTTACAACCCAACGGAAAAATCATCGTAGTTGGATATACAGAGAAAATCTTTAACAACAGATTCAATGAGAAAATCTTCATAATTCGATTGAATCCGGATGGAAGTTTAGACAATACTTTTGGAAACAACGGTAAATTAGTGATTGATTTAATCCCTGAACTTCAAGATTATGAAGAAGAAGTTATCAACTCCGTAGCTATACTACCAAACGGAAATATTTTAGTTGCTGGTTATGTTCTTACTTCTTCAAGTGGGTATGACTTCTTTGTAATGAGGATAAAGTAGTTATCGTAGCTCTTAAGAAGTAATTTTTTTGATAAGAAGAAAAAAACGTCCTAGATTAAATCTTTTTAGGATACGTATAAGCTTCGATGCTATAGGTTTGTATCACTTCTTCAGCTTTTGGCTCAATCATCGGGGAAATGATAACCCGCCTTTTTACCCTCACATCATTCACCCTCTCAAAGAACTCCACTTTCTTCCCATTTCTTTCCGTCTCCTCCCATCGTTGGTTCTGTTCTTCTCGAAGTTGTTTGTGAGCTTAAAGTTCGAACTTCAATTCTTCTGCTTTTTTGACGATGACGTTTTCGCTGATTTGTTTATGAAGTTTCGGATTTGAGGGCTTTTCGCAATAATCAAAGGAACCTGCTTTCTTACAATCTTGATGATTTTTTCTTCTAAAGCTTAGTGATTGTCATACAATTATGAATATGTAAAAATTAACAAATTTTTTAATTTTCTCAATGAAGCCAAAAAAATTGACTCTTAATATTCAATTTTATGTTCTCTTAAAAAATCCCGAATCGTGCTAATAGGAATTACCATAGAATTCCCATTGTCAATGCCAAAACCAAAAACACCCCGAATCAAACCAATAAAATAACCATCCTGTGAAAACACAGGAGCACCTGACATCCCACTATATGCCAAACCAAAAACGTGAATATGAGGTAATCTCGTATAATCTACTTCTTCTCGTAAAGGATGGGACACATACCCTTTTAAGAGTGTGTAAGAAAATCCATACATCGAGCCAAAAGCAAACACCTCCTCACCCACTTTCAGTTTTTCTTTGAATGGAATTCGCTGGGTTTTCAAACTATGAACCACTTGTAGCAAAGCTAAGTCTTTTTTTTCGTCCTTTCCAAGAACTTTCGCAGGATAAAATTTCGAGTCTTCATTAAAGTAAGAAACAAAAAGCGAGTTCTCCCAGTTTTTGATGACATGCTCACAAGTTAATATGGTCTTACCATCGGATAATAAAAAGCCCGTCCCATTGGGTTTTCCTGCATTCGTATAATGAATTGAAACTACGTATTTTTTGAAGTCTTCATAATCGATTATCTGACTTTTTCCATCATGGCAAAACGAGAATATAAGAAATAATAAAACGAAAAATTTTTTATCCATACAAAAGTGGGGAGTAACCCCCACTTTTTTGAAATTTGCAATCGACCACCACGACTAAAAACCAAATGGAAATGGAAAAGAAGAAAAATTAACCTCCTCTTCTATTTTTTGATTGTTGAATTCTTTGATCACAATATCATTTAGTTTTATAAATCCATTAATTGTATTAGAAAATTTCCACCTTGTAGAAGAAACTTCGGTTCTACTTTCAGTCCTTAGGTTAGTTTCTGAAGTATTGGTTTGATTAGGAATAGGATTCCCATCGATAGAAAAATTCCGAACTTCTACTGTGTATCTTTCCACATTGGTTCCGTTGTAGGTTAATATAGTTGTTCCTGTAGTTCCTGAACCTGTTGTTTCTGAAGATAATGTTCCCGTTTGATCCCATTTAGAGTCTAAGTTAGCTTCTCCTTGTAAAGTTACTTGATTACTCGCATCTTGGCTAAACCAATCAATGATGTAAGTTTTACATTCAGTGAAAGAAACATTTCCTTCTATTTTTGATGAAAAATTTGCTGTTAAACCACTTCCTGAACCAGAACTACCTGAGCTTGATGATTGTGGAACCCCTCCACCTAACGATACAAATCTACCGTTCATTCTTACTCTCACATTATTAAACCTTATCGTTCCACCAAAAACACAATTTCTCGTTCCTGAGATTGTAGCATCACATGTATAAGAAAAGTTCGATAAATTAAAAGTACAACTTCCCAAGGTAGCATCCAAATTTGTCATTTTCAAGAAAGGGTATTTTTGCTTGATGGATTCTTTTGCATAAGCCAAGAGTTTCTCAGGCTTTTGTAGATCCCTATAGGTAATCCCTCCTTGCGCTAAAGCGGCTTCCCTTACAGCTTCATTCGCCGCTTGAGAAGGTGCTATGGTTGCCCTATAATTCTGCTTCAAAACTTCTTGAGCCGCCTGCTGACTTAGTAGAAGAATGCTTAAAATTGTGATTTGTTGAGCTCTTTTCTTATCTTCATCGTTTTTTTTGAAAATATCTAAATTGAATTGGGAACAACCAAATTGAAATACACTTGCAGCAATCAATGCTACAAGAAACTTCAGATAAAAAGTTTTCATTAACACCTCCGATTCAATGGATACTTTTAGCTATCATATAAACAATATCTTCTTCAATTTTTTGCAATTTTTTTTAATCGAATTTTTTTATTTAAAATTAAAAAGTATAAAACATATATTTCTACCACAAAAAATATTCTTTTTTCTATACTTGATATCAAATAATCTTTTTAACTGAAATTGTGAGGTAAAATACTTTTCTGCTTATTTCCAAAGATTTCTCATTTTTAAAAAAATAATGGTAAACAAAAAGTTAATGTGTATTTTGACCTTATGATAAGAAAAGAGATCGAAAAACTCAAAGAAATGATACATCTCATGTGCAGAAAAACAGAGACGATGTATTTCACTTCACTCGAGGTTCTACGAAAAAAAGATCGAAAACTTCTAAACGAACTCTTAGAAATGGACAAAGATCTGAACAAAATGGAAGTTGATGTTGATAATGCTTGTCTTAATCTATTAGCCCTAAAAGACCCTTATGCCGTTGATTTTCGCTATATCATTAGTGTAATGAAATCTACTCGAGATTTAGAAAGGATAGGAGATGAATCGAAAACGATTGGAAAATGGAGCTTTAAATCCGATTTAGAAATTGACAGAAACTCTGATTTTCAGTCTTTAGTGAATTATACCACAGAAGCGCTACAAAAGGCAATCCAAGCCCTAACTTACGAAGATTTAAAATTTGCTAATGATTGTTTACAATTAGAGTTAAATGTTGATGAGTTGGAAGAAAAAATCCTCAGTAAAGACCCTATTCTTCCCAGTGGACTCATTATCAGAGCTATGGAACGAATTGGGGATCTAAGCGCTAACATAGCTGAAAATGTCATTTATTACTTAGAAGCCAAAGACATTCGTCATCAAGTATAAATTAAAGATTCTTGATTTCTTGGAAAAGTAGTTCTAACTTCTTTTCGTTTTTAACCCCAGGTGCATCTTCAATCCCTGAACTGACGTCAATCCCTTTTGCACCAGATACTTTTAACATTTCTTTTGCATTTGTATGTTGAATACCTCCTGCAATCAAAAATGGTTTTGAAACTTGTTCGCTAAATAGCTCCTTTGGGATTACTTTTCCTGTTCCACCTTTCAATTTAGGATCATATCGATCCACAATCCATAAAAACGTCATGGGTGAAGAAAAAAAACTCTGATCAGTCAAAACAGAAGTGGGTCGTATCACAGGAATGATTGGAATCATTAGCTGTTTTTCTATGAGCTGTTTGCTTAGTTCATCAATGAAGTCCGCCCCCTCTACCACTTGAAGAAAATCAATCAAATCTTCGTTTTGATTAATTTCTTTTGTGATGGTTATGATTTCGAAAAGTGAATTATCCGCAAAAACAGCAACATGAAAAATCTCAGGAAAATCTCTTTTGATTTGTTTAATGATTGATTTTGCTTCATCTGTATTTACCTTCCGAGGACTTTGCTTCGCAAAAATCCACCCCATGAAATCCGGGTGGAATTTTGCTACTTTATAAGCCTCGTCTAAATACTTATTCCCACAAATCTTAACTAATGGGATGTTTAAATGGATTTTGTTTCGAAGGATACTAAATTTTTCTAAATAAATCACTTGGTCACTTTAATAAAAAGAAACATGACTTTTCTCTATTATATGTTCTATCTTCGAGATAGATTCTCTTAAATGGCTTATCTCAGCATTGATATTTGTGATTCCTTTTCCGTTTTCCGTGATGGCGCTATTTATAAATTCAAAATTCTTTTTTTGTTCATGGAAAAGTTTGGATATTTCATTGATCCTATCATAGCTTTTTTCAATCACATTTGTTAAGTTATTATTGAATGCAATGAGAGATTCAAATTCTTGATGAAGTCCTTTGAAAAAATAAATCATATTTGTCAGTTGCATGATTTGATGATGGAAAAGTTCTTTTGCCTTGTTCATTCTTTGTATTATCTTGTCAATTTTTTGATTGTTGGTTTGAATGACTTTATTGATGGTTTTTGCATTTTCTTGGCTACTTTCTGCGAGTTTATTGATTTCTTGAGCCACCACAGCAAAACCTTTTCCGTATTCTCCTGCTCTTGCCGCTTCAATTGAAGCATTCAAAGACAAAAGATTGGTGCGATCTGCGATGTCTTTTATCATTTCCGTGGATTGACCTATATTTTTAAAAGAATCATGAATTTCTTGGAGATTCTCACTCATTGTATTAATAGAGTCTTGTGCTTCTTTGGATTCAGATTCTGTTTTTGATATCTGCAACTTCACTTAGTCAATAGAATTTTTGATGTTTTGTAATACGTGATTCAAACGTTCTTTCAATTCATTAACCTCGCTGATTCTTTTATTAAGGTCATTCAGCAAATTAAATACCCACTGGATTGAGCTATTGAATTCTTCCACCATCGAAGCTACTTCTTGAAAAGAAGTTGCTCTTTGGTTAGTATTAGAAATTAATCTTTCCATAAATCCATTTAAATCTTTAATATGTTCGTAAATAAATTTGATAATAGATTCGATGAGATTTCGATTTAAAGCCTCATACTCAATTAACTTCAAGAATAAATCTTTGAAGCTCCTTTGCAAATCATTTATCTCATCCTTTTCTTGATCTATGGGAAATTGATTGATTCTTTGAGGTTCATTTTGGATTTGTTGGATCTGTTTTTCCATCGAAGAGACTCGATTCGTTATTTGCTTTTGTATCGCTTTCCTCATAAAATAAAAGGCTAAAAGAAACATGATAACGACTAAAATAAAAACGATAACCATAACTTTTGTAAAGAGTTTCAATAATCTCTGATCAAATTTTAGCGAAAGAAAAGCCACCAGTTGATTGTCAAGATACCTTAATATTAAAATACCTTCTCCTGATGTTAGGCTATTTGATCTCAAAAAAATATCTTTTTCTGGTATAACACGTAGTTCTTCGATTGAATGAATGGAGATTTCTAAATCAAAATAATCACTCAAAATTTTTATCTCTTGGTTATCCATCAATCTTCCAAAAACTAAAGTTCCATAAACGTTTTTATAATCTTCTTCAAGCAAAGAAACGGGTCTTGCAACAACCATGAATATGTAGTCTTGAATTTTGATAAATCCTTCTTTTTTTATGTTTGATTTTTCTATGTGCTTCAAACTTCCACTTTGAAAAAATACTTTTATGCTTTCAGGAACTTGAATTGAACTTCCATGATTATCAAAAAATAAAATATCTCTAATAGAATTATCAGGATTGATAGAAACGAAAAGTTGTATATCATACCTTTTCGTAAAATCAACAAAATACGATCAATAGTCAGGATATTTATTTTGAAAATACAAAGTGCTTTCCCGCCAATCACTCCAAGCTAATAAGTAAAGAAAATTCTTCCATATCTTTGATTAATATGCTTTTCACATCTAATACATGAGAAAGATTAATTTCTTCCTGTTGTTTATGAACGAGCAAAAACAATCCAATTGAAAGAAATACCATTACAACATACAAAGGAATAAAAAAAATTGAACAAAAATTTTTATAATTTTTTGATATACGCCATTCATAATTACATGTTCAAAATTCCTTTAATCAAACAAAGTCAACTTAGTTTTTTTAGTTTTTGAGAACTCAATGATTATTAATGAATTTGCTAAAAATTTTTTAATATTTCTTTTCTTTTGGAGTCGTATTCTTCTTTGGTTATGAGTTTTTTGTCATAGAGTTCCTTCAGTCTTTTTAGTTTCTCTTCGACTTGAGGAAAATCCAGAGCACTTGTTTCTTTTTGTTTAGGGATTAATTGAGAAACTACATCTTTCTGAAAGGTTATCCATGTGTAGTGAGTAAAATCTCCTACTTGTTTGTATTCAAAAAAATCTGTCTTTATGATTTTCAATTTTGGGTTGTTTCTTTTGAAAGATACGGGATAAAAATCCAGCCAATCTTTTTTTGTAGAAAAACTATCCATGAGTAGATCCTCATGGGATTCACCTACTACCAAGTTATAGCCAAACTCATCGTACCAAAACATAAAGGTGGTTCGTTTTTCCTTACTAAAAAGGGTTTTGAAGGGATCATATTTTTGAACAACCAATAATCGCTTTCCTTCTGGTACATTTGGCAAAATGTCCTTAAACACAGCCAAGATTTCGTAGAGCTGTTCTGGATAAAACAATGGATATTCGTTTTTTCCAAAGATTTCTTTTTTTTCAATTTTTAACTCTGACAAGGCAAAAGAAAGAATTTCTATGCTATTTTCTGGGATTGGCAACAATGGTGGCAGCTGAGCTCGAATTTCTTTTTCATCTGGGTAATCGCTTTGATCTAAAAAATAAATCACCAAGTCATCTGAGGTATAGATCTTCTTTTTTTTGTAAAAACCACTGGCACACGAAACAAAAAAAACGAAAACTAAGATAGCCACAAGCTTGACTTTCATAATAACGATTATCGTTCAGAAATAAGTGAAATTTCTTCTTCGGATAAATAACTTTTTAATTTTTCTTTATCAATAATAGTAAAAACCTGATTTAAGCCTGATAAATGGAACATAGTATTGATGGATTTGTTAATACCTATGATCAGGAGTTTTGAAGACTTTTGCTTTAAGAACTCAGAAATTTGTATCAAAGCACCAACACCAGAACTATCAATAAACCTTGTTTTTGACAAATCCACAAAAACACTTTTTCTTACAAAATCATCTTCTCGTATGAAATCCTCATAGAAAAAATGAACATTTTCCATTTTTAGATCATTTTCAATCACAAAATAAACATTCTTTTTGTTCGAAAATATTTTATTGATCATGCTAATTCGCTTTCCTTTATTCCTTCTACTAAGATGGGATTCCCTTCTCTGTCGATATATTCGACCACATATGTGATTTCATCATCATTTTTTCGTATGTCTTTTACAATGACTAATGAATTTTGAAATATAATTACACCTTTGTATAAAAATGTCGGTTTGATAAGCTTTTTTTGTTCACCTATTTGTATCATCTTTAGTCTTCTTTGTAAATTTCAGGACCTTTTTTTCTCATTACCTGAAAAATCCAAATTTGTTTGGGATCAACTCGAGTTCCAATATCATAGATAGCACCATCAAAAACAGCTCCTTCCAAGTTGGCTCCAACAAGCTTCGTAAATCGAAGATCCGCATTCCGAAAGTTTGCATTCTTTAAATTTGCCCCGTTTAAATAGGCACCACGAAGGTTTGCACCTTCAAAATTTGCATTTTCCAAATTTGCAAATTGCAAAATAGTATTTTGTAATTTAGCATAAGAAAAATCAACATTAGCTAAGTTTTCTTTTTCTAAAACTACTTGAGATAAATCCTCACCTCGTAGATGTCCTTGCTCTTTTAACTTTCGTAAAACTTCGGATTTGGTAATTACGTATTTCGTATTGCCATTGCGATAGTCACGTATGGCTTTTTTGATGGCTTCTACAGCGGATTGAGGATAATTTTTTCTTCTTTCAGGAAATTCAAAAAGAGTTTCGATATCACTTTGTGTAATTTGTTCTGCTTGTTCAATCGTTTTGCCTTTTATCACTTCTAAACCCATAGAAAGCGCAGCTATACTGAAAGAACAACCCGTAGTTGTATATTTGGCATCCTCAATAATCTTTTTACCATCTACATCAGCAATTTTTAGAAAAATGCGATATCCATCGCCACATCCTTGATTTCGATAAAAAGAAACCACAGAAGCATTTTCTATCTCCCCATAGTTGGGGCGTTCATCATTGATTTTTTTGAATTTTTCAAAATTCATCATTTTTTACTTTCTGAAGTTCCAAAAACGGGATATTGATAACTAAATAAGCCGTGAACGCTTCCTTGAACTTGAGCACTGAGAGTTCGTCGTTCAAATCGGATTTTTCCTGCATACATTTTTTCATGAAGTTCAGGGATGGATCGCACTCCCATGTCTTGAAAACTCAATTTGAGCCCCTGCACTAAATAAGGAACAAACTCAAACATAGAACCTTTATCTACTACAGTTCCAGAGACCCCTTGTGCGACTTTGATTTCTTGATCATCCGAAAAATAGCGTTTTGCACCACCCGCCTTCATTGCCTCAAAAGAAGCCATGCCTCGATATTTTTTTACCTTTACTCCATTTTCGTAGAAATACTCCCCTGGTGCTTCGTGAGTTCCTGCAAATAATGAACCCATCATTGTTGTAGAAGCTCCGATTGCCAAAGCAATCGCTATATCTCCTATGTTCGTAATTCCTCCATCAGCAATCACGGGGATTCCATATTTACGAGCAAACTTAGCGGTTTTGTAAACAGCTGTTGCTTGAGCTCTCCCCACAGCCATAGTATCTTGAGTTATACAAATAGAACCTGGTCCCATTCCCACTCGTAAAGCATCAGCACCTGCTTGGATTAAATTATAACTTTGTTCTTGAGTTACCACATTCCCTGCAATCACATCTAAATCAGGATATCTTTTCTTGATATATTTGATCATCTCTACTTGATACACAGAATTTCCTTGAGCAGAATCAATCACAACAACGTCCACACCTGCTTCCACAAGAAGTCGCAACCGCTCCTTAGACTCGGGTCTTGTGGAAATAGCCGCTCCTACCATCAAACGTTTGTTTGCATCTTTTGAGGCAAAGGGGAACTCTCGATGTTTTTTAATATCACTTCGACAAATTAAAGCTACTAACTGACCATTTTCGTTAACAATCGGAAGCTTTCCTTTTTTGGAGCGTTTGAGGATTTCGTTTGCCTCTGCTAAAGACAAGCCTTCTTTTGCAACAATGAGATCAGTGGTCATGACTTCTTTGAGCTTGATGGAGGTATCTTTTTCCAAATCAATATCCCGATTTGTTACAATCCCTATGAGCTTCCCATTTCTGGTTCCATCTTCAGTGATGGGAATCCCTGAAAATCCGTATTTTTGCTTAATGGCGTAAACATCTGCGATGGTATGCTCCGGCGAAAGCACAATCGGATCTGTAATAAATCCATTTTTGAAACGCTTGACTTTTTGCACCAATTCCGCTTGTTCTTCAGGAGTATTATTGTAATGGATGATTCCGATACCACCTAAAAGGGCTAAGGCAATAGCCATCTTGTCTTCTGTCACTGTATCCATAGGTGATGAAATCAGAGGTCTTTGGATTTTAATGTTTCTTGTCAACTGAGTTTCTAAACTGACTTCATTGGGACTAAAATCAATATAACCGGGCAAAATGATCAAATCTTTATAGGTGATACCTTCAAAATTACTAAAAATTTCTTCCGCAGAAAAACCATCATGGATTTCTTCTTCCCATTTCGTTTCATACTCTCTTTCATGGATTTTCGTTATTATCATTCAACCCCTCCATTTTATTCTATCTAAACATAAAAATATTTTTCCAAATTTTTTTTAGTTTCTATTAAGAAAACGAAAATTATTATGAAGTTCCACACTTTTTTTATGCAAACGTTGATTTTTTTTGATTGTGTTAAATTACATCATGCTACAATACTCAATAATTTTCACAAAAATAACGAACTTTGATTTTTCGAAATTAAACTTCTAAATTATAACAAAATTCCTTCAACTTTTTGATAAAGTTTCATAAGGTCCATTCCCTTGATTCGAAATTCTATTTTGAGATTTCTTGCACTATATTATCGCTTTTTCAATGCATTCGAAGGTTAATCCCTACAAGTCATAATTAAAGTAGTATTTCTTCGATTTCCTAGCTACCCATATCAACTCAGTTGAGGGACAAATCGATTTTTTTGCAACAAAGGGAGCATTTGGCTCAAACCAAATAATATCATTGATAATCCAGAGTTTCAATTCTCTCATATTACACCCACAGAAGGATGATTATGCAATGTTCCCGAAATCCAGATACCGTGTCTTTTAAAACCCTTACGCACTCTACATCCAAGCTCGATTGAATTCATGAATATCTTGTATTTGATCCCATGAACCTTATAACATTCAGATAATTTTTCCACGCCTGCAGGTTAAATATTTTTCCCCAGAGAGATTACAAGGTGTATCCGAAAATATTAACACTTTTATCATCCAGCTTTTTGAGGATTTCTAACGCATATTAGGTATTTTGAATGGCTTTTTCTCTAAGCAATCTTTCGTATGCAGCTTCAAAATCAATTCTGTTGATTTCCATTCCAATCCAATTTCTTTATAAAATGCCATCCATTGAAAATTTTAATTGAAAGGGATACATAGCCGCAGATATAATCTCTGCGGCATTACGGGATTGGAATACAAAAAAACTAATAGGGGCGGATGGGTTTACCTGAAATTTTTTCGAAAGTAAATTCGATTTTTTCTTTTGGTTTTCGTCCAAAGTTAAATCCCATTTGCTCGTAAATCAACACTGATTCTTCGTCTACAAGTCTTTGTTTGATGGATTCTTTGATATCCATGTATTGAATCTTGCCATTCAAATAACCAGCAACAGTCACGCCGAAGATTCCATTTAAAGCGAGATGAACAGCAGAAGCTCCAACCTCGAGTCCAAAATTTGCATCAATTGGAGTCGTAAAACCACAGCGGACCAAATGGCTTGGTCGGATTTCTCGAACTTCTGGAATGTCGTAAACTCCTTCTACATACTGACCTGTTCGAATCATAAACTCTTTGATTTCGGGATCCTTTTTGATACGGTCTTCGATCTGCTTCACTACGTATTTTCCAGCTCCCATGAGCTTTTTATGTCCAAAAGAATCGGGTGGTGCACTTTCATCCACAAGCTCTTTCCCAGAAGCATCCTTGAGCCCTTCAGCAACTACAATAATCACTGTTCCTGCCTTTACATCACTTTTTTCAATTCGTTCAATGAATCGTTTTTTTACGAATTCATACAAATAGTCAAAATCAACAGGAATTTCTGGGATTAAGATTGCATCGGCTCCACCAGCAATTCCCCCACGAAATGCTGTATGACCTGCATAGCGTCCAAAAACCTCAATCACAATGATACGGTTATGAGTTCTTCCCGTAGTTCTCAAATCCCGTGCAAACTCAGCAATACGATGGATGGTGCTATCACCTCCCACACTATAAGTCATCAAATCAAGATCCATGGTTTTGGGAATATGAACACAGGGAATCCCTTTATCCGCCAAGTCTGCAACGACACTACCTGTGTCATCTCCACCTGCGATTAGCAATGCATCGATATTAAAACGCCTTAAGTTTTCTTTGATTTTTTCGTATTTTTGATCATCTTTGATTTTTTTGATCTGGACTCGAGAGTTCCCAGCTTCACTTCCCGCAAGAGTTATATCCACTAATTCCAATCGTTCGGGTGTGAGTTCTACTAATTCATTGAATTTATCCAAATTATACAAACCCGCATATCCATTAGGGATGATAAAAGTTTTGATACCGTACTTCAACGCGGTCAGAGCTGCACCTTTGATGACAGCATTTAAACCACCTGCATCACCACCAGATGTAATGATACCAAAGTTTTTAATATTCATGTTTCTAATTTTTGCTTTTTTCGAAAAATCTCAATCCTTTTTTGCACCTAAAAACGAATATTGATTAAAAGAGTTTTATACTATTTTCTCAACAAATCTATTTTAAAACCTATTCGAACAGCTCCCCAATGTTTTCCAAAGACATATACTGGGTAAGATATATCATGCATGATTTCTCCAGTATCTCGTCTATAGGATTGCAAAAGATATTGATTGGATTTGTTCGTCACTGCTTTGAGTCCCGTCGTGTCATCAAAAATCCTTTTGGTTCGATTGTTAACTAAATCAATTTCATAATTACCTGTTAATGGTTTTGAGTATTTTAAATTATGGGTAGGAACGTAACCATGATCATCATTGAGAATCGCAAACACAAAAGCAGGATGCCTCTGTAAGAATTCTTCTTGCACAGGTTGAATATATTTATCTGTGAAAGCATCAAATTTAGTATGAAATTTCTGAGGGTTCGTATTAGGGATTGGAATATAAGTTCGATCAAATAAGTCTTCTAAAGAAATCAGTTTTTTGTTCACACCGTCTTCTAATACTTTAGCACATGCTTGTGCGAACTCCTTGACAATTTCTCCAATCTTTTCAATTTCATGCTTAGTTTCATCTGTTAATTCAAATTCAGAAGCTGTCTTTTTTAACCCTTTCGCATCTTGCCTTAGATATTTTAAAGTCTTCAAGATGTCTTCTACATTCTGTTCATTACCTTGAATATAGTTACTAATATAGTTTAGATTTACTGCAAAAGTTTCTATATTTTGTGCTTGTTCTTCTGTAATTGCAGATATACCTTGTATTTTTTCATTTACCAAACGTATTTGTTCAATGATAAAGTTTATTTGTTTTTCAGAATTAATGGATATAAAGATTCCTTCGTTTGCTAACTTTCCACCACTTGATATTATCTTAAGTGTTTCATCACTTAATTCATGTAATTCATAGATCATATTACTTATCTCTTTTACTGCACTTCGTGTTTTATCCGCTAGTTTTGATACTTCATCAGCAACTACAGCAAAACCCTTCCCTGCTTCCCCTGAACGTGCCGCTTCGATTGCTGCATTCAATGATAATAAGTTTGTTTTGTCTGCAATTTCCTCTATGGTTCGTAATATTTTATTTATTTTCTGAATGGACTGAACTAATCGGTTTGTCGCATCTAAAGTCTTCGTGACAATTTCGGATAAGTTCCTTAAATAATTTGCTGTCTTTTTTATTTCTTCTTTTCCTTTCTCAGCTGCTATTGTTGACTTTTCAGAGAACTCAACTATCTTTGAGATCTCATATGTTGTATTGTTAATACTAGTTGATAATTCTTTGATAGTTTGATTTAGATTTTGTATGTTCTTCGATTGATCTAACAAACGGTCTTTTATTTCAGTGATATTTTTATATATGTCATCCGTATTTTTTGAAATATCCTTCGAGACGTTTTGATAGTATAACATATTCTGTTCGGAAGCAGAACTCAGATTTTTATATTCTAAAAGTGATTTGTTGTAATCCTGCTTTAAGATTTCGATTAGTTCTTCATTTTTTTTATTTTGCGATGTTAAGTTTTGAAAAAAGTTATTCAAAAAGTATCCTATCACAGCTGCTAAGAGTAATATTGCAATGTCCCAAAAAAAGACAAAATCCTTAGCATAAACTTCTCCAGTTGTATACGCACTAAACACAAATATTGATAAACTTAAAAAAACATTTAAAAAAAATAGCTTAGATTTTACAAAAGTAATTAAGAAAAAAAAGCTCAAAAAAATATAACCATACAATACTAATGGATTTGCATAATAATACAAAAAGACAGCAAAAATAGGAGATACAAAGTATTTCGCTTTTTGAAAGAAATTTGTTTTCTCCCATAAGAATAAATTCAGTATTAGCATTATAATTACTGAAAAAAAGATTATCGACAGATTTATTAATGACAAATCAGGATTTTTTCTATAAAAAATATATACCACAGAGATAAAAATTATATCATGTAGAATAGCAATGAACTTATAAAACCAATTCATGTTCAAAAAAACATTTTGCTTCGTCTCCATAGTTCGAACCAAAGTATGTTATATAATTTTATTTATAAAAAAAGTATAACAATTAGCCTTAACATCAAAATTGTGATGATGATAACGAATGTTCTACAGCATGGTAAGAATTGAAATAGTTTATAAACAGGTTCTGTTACTGTAAAAAACATTTTGAGTAGCACGTTTTGAGGATTTTCAGTAAATAAAGAAATAATGGCTCGTGCTACCACGAGCCACATATAAAAAGATAGGGTGTAATTAAGTAATAGTTTTATATATTCCATGAATTAATTAATTTTCAACGTCTTTGTAAGCAATTTCACCTTTTGGATGTCGGATATGATAGATGAAATCTTGGATTTCTTGTGGTGGTGGTGGTGTTAAACGAGATACTACAATGGAAACCACAAAGTTAGCAATCATTCCAAAAATACCAGAGTTAATGGTTCTTATACCAAACCAATCTAATCCGTAGAACCTACTTCCTATCAAGTAGAAACCACAAACTAACAATCCAACGATCATACCGGCAATAGCACCTTGTTTGTTATTTCTTCTATCCCAGACACCCAGTAGAACTTGTGGGAAGAACGTTGAAGCTGCCAAGGAGAATGCCCATGCAACCAACTCAACGATAATTGCTAATCGGAAGCTTGCCACATAAGCACCAATAACAGCTATCACTAATAGCAAGGATTTTCCGATTTTTACCCTTGTATCTGGAGAAACATTTGGATTGATAATTTTGTAGTATAGGTCATGTGCTATCGCATTAGACATTGTGATCAACAATCCATCAGCTGTTGATAACGCTGCTGCCAATCCACCAGCTGCTACTAAACCTGCGATTACATAAGGCAAACCGGCAATCTCTGGTGTAGCTAATACAATAGCGTCAGGGTGCACTCGTATTTCGGCAAATTGAACGATTCCATCACCATTTACGTCTGCAATAGTGATCAATCCTACTTTACCCCAGCTTTGTACCCAACCAGGTAAAGCATTAACTGCTTGTCCAACGATACTCAAAACCAACTCACTTCCATAGAATGCTGCGTACGCTGGAGCTGTAAAGTAAAGCAAGAATATGAAGAACAATGCCCATCCTGCTGAGGATCTTGCTTCTCTAACTGTGGGAGTTGTATAAAATCTCATCAAGATATGAGGTAATCCTGCTGTTCCTACCATCAATACAAATGTCAATATGATAAAGTTAGCATAATCCACTGTTTTTGCAGGTGGAGATACGTAAGATTTGGGCGGTGCAGATCTCGCACGAGCGTCTTTCATTGCTTCTTCCCACTTGGTCTTTGCTTCCTCAGGTGATTTGGGGTATTTATTTAATTGTTCTTGGATTTTCGCTTTTTCTTGTTCGTCGGTTGCAGCAGCCAACTTAGCTTCGAGTTCTTTTTTCCCTTCTTCCCAAGAAGTTGGTAATGCTTTGATTTTCGCTTCTAAGTCAGCGGCTCTTTGCTTGAGGATTTCTCGAACCTGTTTTTCAGTTTCATCTTCACGGTATTTTGCACGAGCTTGTTCAATATTTTGTAGAGCTTGACCATATGTTAATTGTGGTATAGGTATGCCTGTTTGTTTATAGGACATGAAGATCGCAGGTATCAAATAAGCGATGATCAAAATGATATATTGGGCAACTTGGGTCCATGTTACAGCCCTCATTCCACCCAAGAAAGAACATACTAAAATTCCTACTAAACCTAAAAATACTCCAATCTCAAATGGGAATCCCAAGAAACGAGATGTAATGATTCCTACTCCAGTTACTTGTGCTACTAAATAAGTAAAAGATACAATCAATGCGGAAATGATACCTATGAGTCTTGGAATTTTTCCCCCATATCGGCTATCCAAGAAATCTGGAATGGTATAAGCACCGAATTTTCTCAAATATGGTGCTATCATTACAGCTAATAGAACATACCCACCAGTCCAACCCATGATGAAGGCTAAACCATCATATCCCATAGCATAAACAGTCCCTGCCATCCCAATAAAAGAAGCAGCGGACATCCAGTCAGACGCAGTAGCCATTCCATTGAAAATTCCGGGAACCCTTCGTCCTGCTACATAATACTCAGTTACTTTTTTAGTTCGAGAGATGACTCCAATCACGGCATACAACAAAATTGTTCCGAACAAGTAAGTGTAACCAATATACTCTTTCTTTAACCCAAAATATTCGGCTATTCCTAGGACTATAATGAATCCTAGAAAGCCTAACGTAAATATTCCATAAACTTTTTTCAGTTTTTCATAAAATGGATCTTTTACTGTCATCTTAGCCCTCCTCACTTAATCCATACTTTTCTTCAATCTTACTCATTTTAGTTGCGTAATACCAATTTAAGATCACAAAAGTCGTGATTGCACCTTGAGCTCCCATATAATATCCCAATGGAAAGCCCAAAAACGTTATTTTATTCAAAGATGGTGCAAAAAACGCTGCGCCATAAGAAACCAAAAACCAGATGATCATCACTATCCACATCTGGACCACATTTTCTTTCCAATATTGATCAATTGTTTCCTTACTTACTGCCATTTTTGGATCCTCCTATTGATAAAGCTTGAGTTAAATTAGTACATAGTAAAAGCGGGGGATGATCCCCCCCGTTAACTTTAAATATTATGCTGTATCGATACCTGGATTCTACGATCTGTCACTTTGTATGTTCTTTGAGGAACTCCTTTGGTAGAAATGATTGTAGGATCAGGGATAAAGAATTGATCTAATTTCAACACTCTATAATCACCTGTCGCAATACCAGCATCTCTCTTGATTTGCTGATATATAGTTCTAAATCCTTTGTCATCTTCTAAGTATTCTGCTTCAAAGATACCATACATAACTCCAATCCATGTTTTTCCTGAACGGAATCGAACTTGTGGTATGATAGATGTTGCAGATTTTAGAGTGGGTGTTCCTCTCGCGAAATAAGGAGTTGCTAAACTAGCTGTTAGTGTTGGCGGAGTTCCCGTAGTCGTTATTGTTACCCCTACTGAGTCATCCTTTGTTCCTTTGTTGTCAGTTTTTCCTAGGATAATACTGTATTCGATACTTTTCCCCCAAATGGGTTGTATCCAATAAGCATCAATTTTAACAGGTGTGTATTCTTTTAGGGTAAATGCTCTTAACAATGCTGCATCACTAGGTGATACTCCTAATGCTCCCAAATTATCTAAAAGAAAATTTCTTTTTTCTGCATATCCACCAATCATGAGAAGGTGTGAAGTATTTTCTCCGTTTAAATAAGCAAAACGAATTTGACCATTGTTTTCTTTATCGAAGTTGATACGTCCAAAGATTTGCCATGTAAAACCGTTTACTTTGTTTTTGTTATTACCAATTTGAACATCTCTCGTTACGCCATCATATGAAACTACAGTTGGATAAAGTCTGATTTCGTTGAAATCTAATGTGATACCCCCTGAGAAAAGGTCAGATTTGTATTCTAACTGAATATCAATATCAGGTCGGCTTGCAAAACGTTTGGGTCTGGTTAAATAAACAGGTATTGGTGAAACAGAACAAGTCGCTCCTGGTGCTCCCGTGACAGTACATGTTTGTGTAATGGTTCCATCGGCTCCTGGAATACTTGTAGCCGGTGCGGCGAATTCACTATGATAAGCTCGATATACAGCAAATAGATGTAAGTTTAGTCCACCTCCTAAATCTTGAGTCAAACGCACTAATGGAGATCGGTTCAAAACGTGAAATGGTGATGGTGAAAATTGTACAGTATCTGGATTATACCCAGCTACGAACAAAGGATGCCAGTTCATACCTGCATTTAGTTTGGTAGCACCCCAGTCTAGAGTTATATGTGCATGACGTAGACGTGTCATCCATGCTTCATGGTTTGCCGTTCCGAAGAAGTCTATTTCGATAAAACCAGATGTTTTCGCTCCAAATGCTGTAGGTCCTGTGGCCGTTAAATTCACACGAGATTGAACTGTTGTGATATGGGCTTGAGGAACCGCATTAAGATCCTGATTGTTACTTAGAATGTAGAGTTCTTTAGCTTGTGGATCTGTTATCACTGCAGGCGCTTCCGTTACTTGCCTTCTTGGCGCTGGATAGAAAATATACATATCGTCACGTGAAGCCACTACAGCTCGTGAATCCTGAAACCAATCAACCTTGACGTATCCACCCCACTTAATCCCCTCTTCTTGGGAATACAAAGGGATAGCCGCGATAGCGAATGCTAATCCTAACAATTTTTTGAGTTTCAGCTTCATACTCTCTCTCCTTTAGCCATATGAATTAAATAAGGACAACAGAAAAAATTCAATAACACTTATCAAAAACTCTTCCTACCTTTACTTAAGTTTCACTCAATTTATGGTTGTTTTCTATTTTTTTCTAAATTTATTTTAGAGGAAAAATAAGTCGGCTTTATCTTTTTTGCAATCACTTTTTTACTTTTTTCTAAGAAAATCGTAAAATTTTTTTCTAATAACTAATAACTAAAACAAAAATGTTATTCTCCTATTTAAAGAACAAAATCCAAAATTATAATAGTTTTTTATGTAAAAAAATTTATAAAACTTTTTATAAAATTTTAAAACAATTTATATTTCATTACACGATTAGTCGAATTTCTATCTGAATTAAAACAAATTTTCTATTTCTTAAAAAAGTATTGCATTCTCATTTTTTCGATTTTTTGTATGAAAAAAAAATCCATAAGGAGCCCATCTTGAATCTAAAGGTCATACATCTCATAAGAAAACTAGAAAGAATCGAACGAGATATAGAAGAAATTCAAAATATGTTAAACACCCTACCATCTGATAGAGAATATTTCCCAAAACTCAAAGACTCCCTTTTAGATGAATACCATCGCTTAAATCAACTTAAAAAGGAAATTTACAAACAAACAGTGTATATTCCCGAAACCCACAGAGAATTCCTTGTAAATTTATTCCCAGAAGAAGAAAAACAACCTCAACAAAGTATCGAGATTACATTTGAAGTTTCAACATCTCAGAACCAACAAGAAACACCAAAAACACATCCACAACCCGACCATCAAGCAAAACAAGCTCAAAACCAAGAGCTGCAAGAGCCAAAAGAAAACACAAAAAATAAAGATGACAAAGAAATCAAAGAGAAAAAAGCTCGAAAAGATGATAAAACCATCAAACGTTCAAACTTTATTTTTAAATTAGACTAACAGGAGAAATACAATGAAAGTAAAAAGTTTTCGAACTTGGTTGTTTGTCATAGCTTTTCTTCTCTCTTTTTGTTCTAATCGGAACGAAGTTTTAGTGGAATACCAAAATCAAAATCAGATAGAAACCATCAAACGAAAAGATTTACAATTCATCGTGGAACTGAATGGTTTTCGCAAAAATGAAGTTTCCGTGGCAACACAAAACCAGATTTTAGAAGAACTCGCTTTCTTGAGTGTAGGCAAACTTGCTTTTGAGAATTTACCCTCAGAAGAAAAACAAAAATGGGAAAACTCCCTCAAACGTTCACTGATTTTCTTAGAAGAAAAAGCATTTTTGAACGCCATGAATTTTCTTTTACAAGAAAAAGCATCAGAACATCCATATAAAATGATCACAATCCAACTATTGTTTTTGAAAAAACTTCCCAATCTTGATCGCTCGCAGGAAGCAAAAGATCTTTTAGAAACCCTCAACAAAACACAAAATGATGACGAGATTGAAAAACTCATTTTTGAAAAAAACGAGAACCTACGCTATAAAATCTTAGGAGGTCTCGTTGATCCCATTTGTGTGAATTGTGGTGATTCTCCTATATCCCATTTCATCGATCCACTTTTAAAAGAAAAAGAAGATGAAAAAAAATTCCATCTGATTGAAGATAGTAATGGCTATTGGCTTATTCGAAAGATCCAAATCAAAGAAGTAAAAGAAATATCCTTGAAAAACCTTTACGAGGATTATCATCGCAAAAGCCAATTCGTAGCAAGAAAGTTCTTCAACAACCCTAACTATACCAAAGAATTCAAAGAACAAGAAATCAATAATCTAAAACAGCAACTACTTTTCGACGAAAAAAAGATCGAAGAAATTTCAGAACAACAAGCAAAACACCAAGCAAAGTTATTAAAACAAAATAGCTACACCAATCACCTTGTTGAGCTCCAAAAACAAAATGAATTTCGATTGAACGAAAATACAATCCAACACCTTAATACCACACCTATTCAAAATTGGGATGAAAATTTAATCCTTTTCGAATACCAAAAAAAGCCTTATAAAATCAAAGATTTTTTTGATCTGATTCGAAAATATGAGGTTTCGATTGAAGCATTATCTCCTACTGAAGTTGCGAATTTGTTGAATCAAGTCTATTCGTCTTTTGTTGTTTTGCAGGCATCTCCTTATAAAAACGAATCCGAAACATTTAAGCAAAACTTCAAAGATTTGATGCTAAAACAAACCTATACGAACTTTTTGATCCAGAGTGAGTATGCCAACCTTCAAGTTTCTCAAGAAGAAATCATACAATACTATAATCTGAGAAAAAACAACGAATTCAAGGTCATAAATAACAATCAAGAGATGATTTTACCCCTAAATGCAGTAAAAGAAAGAATCAAACAAAATCTTCTGACTGAAAAACGACAAAAAAAGATTCAAGAAATCAAACAAACTTTATTCCAAAAGTATAGCGTAAAGATCCACAAAGACAGACTAAAAGAAGGAAAGATATGAATTCCAAAGCCATAGAAGAATGGATTTCCAAGATCGAAATTATCGATCACAATCCTAATTTTTTGGTTCTATACAAGCCAGAAGGTTTAGCTTTTTATGAAGAAAGCCCAGCTCCTAGCCTTCTTCGTATTGTTCGAGTCATGGAACAAGAAAAAATAATACCAGAAGGAGAACGTCTTTTCCCGGTCCATCGATTGGATAAAATTACGTCAGGAGTGATCATTTTCGCAAGAGGGAGGAAAGCCTCGAACATTCTAGGAAATCATTTTCGCTTTCACCGAATCAAAAAAATTTATCTGGCATTGTCTTATCGAATTCCCAAAAAAAAACAAGGCGCGATTGTAGGGGATATCCAAAAAGATCGACGTAGTCGATGGAAACTTCTTCGCACAAGGGAAAATCCAACTTATACTTTTTTTAAATCGTTTCCCTTTATTCGAGAAGATGCAAAATACTTTCGCATTTTTCTTGTAATGCCAATCACAGGAAAAACCCATCAGGTTCGTGTTGTGCTGAAGAGTTTGGGTTCTCCTATCGTGGGAGATCCTCTATATGGGAAACCCAGTTTAGCTCGACGGGAAGATCGAACCTATTTACACTCATATGGTATGAAGTTCACTTTCGAAGATAAAAACTACGAATACGTGATCCCCCCAAAAAGTGGTGTGCATTTCCTTCATAAAGAATTTCAGGGATTTTTAAAGCAAATCGGAAATCCCTTTGAACTACCTTGGAAATACAAAATCCCACCCCTAAAAACTGATTTGTGATTTTTTTAAGTCGGCAAATTTTCTAATACGAAAAAATCTAAGTCTTTGCTTGGATGGTTTGGTTTTTTCGGAGTTCTTCTAATTTTTGTAATTTTTCATGCTTTACGAGTTCTTTTAGTAATTCGAGCATTTCGCCATTCATGAATTCTTCTAAATTATACATGGTGAAGTTGATACGATGGTCAGTAACTCTTCCTTGAGGGAAATTGTAGGTGCGTATTCGTTCGGAGCGGTCTCCTGTTTTGACTTGGCTTTTCTTGAGATCTGCAATCTCTTTGTGTTGTTGTTCATCATGGAGTTGTTTGAGACGAGCTCTTAAGATTTTCATGGCTTTTGCTTTGTTCTTATGCTGCGAACGTTCATCTTGACAACTCACGACAATCCCCGTTGGGATGTGAGTTATCCTCACAGCAGATTCAGTTTTGTTGACATGTTGTCCGCCAGCCCCACTCGCACGAAACACATCAATACGAAGTTCTTTTTCATCGATTTCGAATTCAGTTTCTTCTACTTCGGGAATGACGGCAACTGTCACAGCACTGGTGTGGATTCTACCATTGGCTTCTGTGATGGGAATCCTCTGTACCCGATGTGCTCCCGCTTCTTGATGCAAAAGTTCATAAGCCTTATCGCCTTGCACACTAAAGACGATTTCTTTATAACCACCTAACCCTGTTTCTGAGGTAGAAAGGATCTCCATTTTCCAACCCTGCTTGTCACAAAACTTGCTATACATTCGAAACAAATCAGCGGCAAATAGGGCTGCTTCTTCTCCTCCCGTTCCTGCTCGTATTTCCATAATAATGTTTTTCCCTTCATTGGGATCAGGCTCTAAAAGCAAAGACTCTATCTCCAAGTGATGTTCATTTAAGTAGTTTTCGATTTCCTCCAATTCCATTTTTGCTAATTCTTTTAATTCTTTGTCTGAATTTTCGTCTTCTAAGATTTGCTTTGCTTCTTCGTAAGCCTTGAGCTTTTGAAGGAAATTCTGGATAGTATCTTTATAGGATGATAGCCTTCGATGTTCTTTAGATAGCTCTTTGAATTTTTCTCCATCATTCAAAACTTCAGGCTGAGAAAGCAAATACTCTAATTCATGAAATCGATCTAACTCTTTTTGAAGATGGTCTTTTAGAGGTTTCCAGTCCATATAAAAAGTTGTTTATAACGTTGAAATTGTTTCTCCTTTTGATGTCAAGAATTTTTACAAGAAACTTCTGGGACGGATTATTTCCCGTATTTTCGTATTAGGCTAATGAAATCCTTCAAGGCTTGCTCTTTGCTTTGGGGATTTTTTTCAACTACATTCTGAAAACACTGTTCTGCTTCTTTTTCTAAAACTGCCATAGCAACTCCATCGAGAGCTGATTTGATGGCAGTGATTTGGCTTAAAATATCCACACAAGCTCTTTCATTTTCGATCATTTTTTTTACTCCTTGAACTTGACCTATAATTCGGTTCATTCTTTTGATCAGATTCATTTGATCACTGTCTTGTTCAAAATCTTCTATCTCTTTTTCTTTTTCTTTTATCTCTTCTTGGTTGACTAACTTTTTTTGTCTTTTTTCTCTAATTGTACTCATAATTACATTAATTCTTATCGAAATCACAAAATCAAGTTCTTTCGGTATTAGATAAAATATTACTACTAATTAAATAAAAAAATTCACCCAAAAAGCCAAGTTAAATTTAAAAAACATTAGTTTGAACTTTTTGAGTTTCTTTTTTCTAAGTAAGACTTTACTTTGTAAGATATAATCCCAATCATTTCTTTATAGAAGATCGTAAACTTCATCAAGCCAGTATCACTTGGGAAGTAGCTTTCTAAGCCAGATAGCTCCCTCAAACTTCGATAATCAGTCGGATAAGGTATGATTTCTATTTGTAAGTTTGGAAAATGGATCTTTTGAACGTCTTTAAAAGTTTGATATGCTCGATACATGTGAAAAGCAGAGGTGACTAAATACGCTTTTTTGATGTTTTTTTCTTTGCATATTTTTAGGGTATATAATGCATTTTCATACGTATTTCGGGATTCTGATTCTAAAATCAGATGTTTAGGAGGGATACGAAAACGTAGATACTCTTTTAGAGATTCTGCTTCTGGTTGTATCGTTTGTCGAAGGTATCCGGTAGCTCCATTGACAATCACGAATTGGGCTTTTTTCATCTCCCACAATCGTTCTGCTACGATAATGCGATCCACACCATCCGTAAACTCAGGCCATGAACTGACCTTGCGAAGGGGGTTACTCAAACCTCCCAATACAATCACAGCATCGACTGATTCTGCTTTTTGGAGTTCGATGTGTGGATAAAGATCCTCGAGCTTTTTCATCAAAAAGCTTGCTCCCGCTTCTGTTGAAAATACTCCAAAAAGTATCCACAAAAAAAGTAAAAATCGGCTTCTTTTAAAAACCAAAAAAATCAAGACCAAAAAAAACATTAAGGGCAGAGGAAATAAGAAAGTAGCAAAGATTTTCGAAAGATAAAAAAACATAGAAACATTTTTTGATTGTAGAGTACATGACAACAAAATCTTCTCTCCCTAATGCCAAAGCAAATGTTGACTTTGATTTTACTTTTTTACTCTTTTTTTTTGTATTCTAACGAGACAGAAGAACTATTTTTTCTAATGGGGAAGTTTGAACCACAAAAACACCCAGAATTTGTAAGCCTCAAAAGTTTAGGCATCCCTACAAAACAAAAAGAACTTTTCTTACAAAAAGATGCAGCCCTTCAGCTCCAAAAGATGTATCTTGCATTCCGAAAAGAACACCCACATATTCCGTTTTGGATTACAAGTGCTACAAGAAGTTATTGGCACCAAAAAACCATCTGGGAATCAAAATGGCAAAAAAACCAAAATCGTTCTGAGGAAGAAAAAGTGAAAGAAATTCTGAGGTTTTCGTCCATGCCTGGAGCTTCTCGTCATCACTGGGGCACTGACGTGGATGTAAATGTTTTAGAAAACTCATACTACGAAACCCAAGAAGGAAAGATTCTTTTCGATTGGTTAAAACAGAACGCGAAAAGATTTGGATTTTGCATGCCCTACTCAGAAAATCGAAATCAAGGACATGAGGTAGAAAAATGGCATTGGAGCTACTTCCCCCTTGCAAAAAACTATCAAAAAAAATGGAATGAATATTTCCAAAAAGGTGCCATGCAAAAACACTTGGATTTCTCAGGTAGTGAGTATTTCCCAAAATATGCAGCTGAATACATCAATTCCATCAATCCAGAATGTTTTTGACGTATCATTACCTGAAAAGAAATCGTTAAAGTGATGAAAAGGCTTTTGACTTTTGTGTTTTTAGTCTTGAGTTATTTGAGTTATTGCGGAAGGTTTCAGGTTTTTGATTTGACTCCGGTGGAGTTAATAAGCTTCTCCTTAAAAGAAAAAATAGAAGGTGATTCTTTTGTCATTCCCATTAGTGTGAAAGAAAATTTAGTTTATTTTCTTCCTCAAACTCCTACCATCATGGGAAGTGAAATTTTACTACCTTTGCCTGAGAATAATTTGATTGCGTATTTCCCCAAAATCACGTCTGAACCCGAAGGAATATTTACAACGAAAACATCCGTAAACGAAGTAAAAAAACTATTTCCCAAGCAACCAGTTTATGTCCTGCCTGAAGGAATCATTGGAAATAGTTGCATTGGTAATCAATATTTGGTGTTTCAAGTATTTCAAACAAAAGACACATCCAAAAGTCTTGAACCCGAAGAACCTGAAAATCGCCTTCCTGCTGTTTTATATCCCGAAACCAAAGAAGTCAATCCCTATAAACTTTTTTTCTTTTCAAAAGATGAGCTGAAAAAAAACAAAGACTGGGTTTTTGTCTCGATTACAGAAAAAACCTTGCCGGATCCATTAAAGCTTTTTTGTTATTCTGATTTTATTGGAGCTCTTCTACAAAAATCAGAAAAAGAATTTTATCTGTTAATTTATGACATAACAACAAAAACTTTAAATGAAATCATCCTCACACTGGATTTTCTAAAAAACCAACACAAAGATAAGGTCCTTTGGTGGGAAAACGTTTTTCTAACAGAATCAAGAGAAGTGATGGGAGAAGTTTCTATCCGAGATGCGAAAGACTTGAGCCCAAAACACAAGGAAATTTACTCTGTTTTGGACCAAAAGCTAATTCGAAAAATAGAAAATCCTCAGTTATCTTTGTTGCATATCTTTCCTGATAAAAGTTATTATTTGGGTTTGAACGAAGAAGATAGTTTACTGATTGAAATTTTTGATGCTCAAAATTCCTATATCAAAAACAACAAAATTGAATTCCAATTCGAAGAAAACTATTGGCGTGATTTTTTCATTAACCAAGAAGGAAGGTTCTTCTCTTCCAAACTTGAAGAGCATCAATATTCCATCATCGAGTGGAAATGAAAGCCATCACCTTTGACCAAGCCAAAAGAATCGATGCTTTCACCATCGAAGAAGGAATCCCAGAAAGGATTCTTATGGGGCAGGCGGCTCAATCTGCTTTCACTACTTTACAACACTTGGGGCTTGTCAATTCCCAGAGCTTCTACGTTTTTTTGTGCGGAAGTGGGAACAATGGGGGAGATGGAATAGCCCTTGCGTATTTACTTTTGAGTAGCAACTCTCTCTCTAACGAACAAATCTGGGTTTACCTCAATGAACCCATAAAAAGTGAAACTGCTTTATTTTATTATCAACATTTAAAAAAACAACTACCAAACATTTTTCCTCTGGATTCTTTTTTGAGTTTAACTTTTTCTGAGATTGTCTCTAAACTACTTTCTTTTCCTCAAGTCAAAAGGGTTCTTTTTATTGAAGCTCTTTTGGGAACTGGACAAAAGGATCAACCAAAACAACCTTATGATAGAATCTTATCTCATCTCAATCAGATGATCAACTCTTTACAAAAACAGATAGAAACGAAATGTGTTGCATTAGACGTGCCTGCCGGTCTTTCAGAGGAATATAAAGATTTTCATGAAGATGCCTTTTTGAGTCTTTTTGGTTATCCTGTCCCTGATGTGGTTTTGAATTTCGGTCCTAAAAAACTATGCTTAGCAATTCATCCCCTGTTGGTTTCTCGTTCTCAAGTGTTTTCCCTTCCGATTGGATTTTCTCCCCAAGCTCAAAAAAATGTTCTACTTGAGTCTCCTCGTTTTACCGAATGGGAGATTCAAAGTGATTTTTCTTTTTTTCTAAAAAAGCCTGAGGATCACAAATACACTGCAGGGTATGGGTGGTTGATTGCTGGTTCTCAAAATATGGAAGGAGCAGGCATCCTCTCTGCAAAGGCTTTTTTTTCCTCAGGAGGGGGAATTTTACATTGGCTACATCTTACGAATCAAAGAGAATTACTATTACATAAAGAACCTGCCATCATTTATACTCATTTTTTTGAGTGGGAAAAACACCTTCCAACATCCAAGCGTCCTTCTGCCATCGCCATAGGACCTGGAGTTTCAAAAAATGACCTTTTAGAAAATAAGAAAAATTTTATAAATTTTCTTAAATATTTCTCTCAAAATCCTCCATTTCCGTTTATCATCCTCGATGCTTTTGCTACCCAGCTTGTCTTGGAGAATGATTATCCTGAGGAACTCCGACCCTTTACGATAATTACTCCTCATTTGGGAGAATGGCGAGCCATGGGAGGGGCTTTTCCTTATTTAGTGGGAAACTGGAAAAGGATCATAGAATTCCACAAGAAGTTGAAAGTTTCTATTCTCATCAAAGGAGGTATTTCGTTTTTTCTTGTTTCAGTGCATTGGACCAATGAAGAGTCATTGGTGTTCATTTGGAATCATCCGAATCCGAATTTGGCAGTTGCTGGCAGTGGCGATTTATTAGTGGGGATTTTGCTATCTTATTTTTCTAAAACACCTAAGGAAAATCCGCTTACTTCCCTTCTGGGGGTTCAAAAAGTTTTGTCTTTGCATACTGTGAGTTCTAAGTTTCATGCTACACCAACGGAACAACTGAAGCAACTTAAAAGAACCCTCTTTGAATTTTGGAAAAACAACTCAAAATAGCAAAAGAAAGAAATAATAAACAATCCCGTTGAGAAGGGTTAATACTAACCCCACACGACTAAACTCCCACGAAGAAATGTGCTGATTTTGTTTTTCGGCATTTTGAATGATAATCACATTGCTTGCCGCTCCTAAGACGGTTAGGTTTCCTGCAATGGTGCTTGCTGCAGCTAAGGAAATCATTTCCTTCACATTCGGTTGGATTTCTAAAAACCCCAAAAACAACATCACCAAAGGAACATTCGATATGAATTGACTCAACACAATGCTCAAGCTAAAAATTATAAACAAATCATGAATATTGAATTGATGGATGTATTTTTGAAAAAACTGAGCATTCCAAGCACTCTGCATTACAACAAACATCGCAACAAAAAAGAGAATTGTTTCCCAGTCAATTGAGCGAAAAATCACCCACCGATCCGAAGAAAAGAAAAGAATCAGAACTCCACTTATCAAAGCAATCAACACCAAAGGAAACTCCAGCGGTATCTTCAGTAAATAAAAAACAACCTTCACCCCAATTGAAATCACGATAAAAACAAGTGCCATTTTGCTTAAACGAGCAAGCTTTTCGTTTTGAATAGTGGGTTCTTCATGAACCAAAACAATTCTCGGAAACTGCTTTCGGTAAAATATCTTTAAAACAAAATAAATAAGAAACAAATTCACAATAGTAGGAAGAAATAAATACTTAAAAAAATTCACAAAAGGTTCAGGAAAGGATTTGCTACTTGCAATAAGGAGATTTTGAGGATTTCCAATAGGACTCATCACACTTCCTACTGTAATAGAAAAAGCGAGAGCCAAAAGTAAAATCTTCGATGAAATGTTATGGGTTTTAGCAAAATGTAAAACTATGGCAGTCCCAATGATGGCTATGGTGTCATTCATCAAAATAGCCGACAAAAACCCCATGATGAAAATCACATAAAGAAGAAGTTTATCAAAAGTATCAGCTCTCGAGAAAAAATGATAAGAAATCACATGTATATACCCACTACGATGGAGGGCTTCCCCAACAATAAACATTCCAATCAAAAAGAAAATGATTTCATAATTGATGGCTTTTATCGCTTCCAAAAGAGAAATCTGAAATGTAGCAAGGTTTAAAATAGCACCGATGGTCATGATTTGCCAAATTTGAAAGCGAATGTTCCCAAATCTACGAAACATAATGAAAAAAAACACAAGTCCAAGAATAACGATCGAAAACGGAAGATTCATAGAATCCAAGATTTTTTAGAAAGTCCTTCGAAAAACTAAATTTGCTTGATTATAATTACGATTGACTCTGTGTTTATGATAAACTATTTCGAAAGTGTGATCTCTTTCTCTGGCATCTATACTGATCTTTATCAACTTTCGATGGCACAAGTTTTGTTTTATGAAAACCTTCACCAAAAACAAGTTTGCTTTGACTATTTTTTTCGGCATCTTCCTTACGAAGGTGGATATGCAATCTTCGCTGGTTTAGAAGATGTTTTAGATATTTTAGAAACTTTAAGATTTCGTGAAGATGATATCGAGTACTTAGCTTCGATTGGATTTCGAAAAGAATTCTTAGCATATTTAAAAGACTTTCGGTTTCAAGGAAGCATTTATTCTTTTGATGAGGGAGAAGTAGTTTTCCCCTATGAAACGATCCTACAAGTCGAAGGGAATTTTGCAGAACTACAAATCATCGAAACCTTACTTTTGAATATTTTAAACTTTGAGTCTTTGATTGCTACCAAAGCAAGTAGAATTCGATTAGTAGCAGGTGATAGAATCCTTTCGGATTTTGGTTTGAGAAGAGCCCAAGGAACCGGAGGTTATTTTGCTACAAGGGCAATCATGATTGGAGGTTTTGACTCTACAAGTAACGTCCAAGCTGGAAAAGACTTTAAAATCCCCGTTGTGGGAACCATGGCTCATTCTTTTATCCAAGCGTTTGAAGATGAATTGACGGCTTTTCGAACGTTTGCTAAGTATAATCCCCAGAATTGTGTCTTACTTATTGATACCTATGATACTTTGAACAGTGGATTGCGTAATGCTATTATTGTAGCAAAAGAACTCGAACAACAGGGTTATCAACTCAAAGGGATTCGAATTGATAGTGGAGATCTGGCCTATTTAGCGAAGGAATGCAGAAGGATTTTGGATCAAGAAAAGTTGGATTACGTTAAAATCATTGTATCCAATCAGTTAGACGAATGGATCATCAAAAGTCTTTTGGAACAAAATGCTCCTATTGATGTTTTCGGAGTAGGAACTAAACTAATAGTTGGAAAACCAGATGCCGCATTAGATGGAGTTTATAAGCTTACTGTTTTTGATGGAAAACCCAAAATCAAAGTTTCTGACTCGCTAAGCAAAATCACCATTCCGGGGAAGAAACAAATCTATCGCTTGTTGGATCAAAATCAAGTCTGGATTGGAGATGTGGTTTGTCTTCGAGAAGAAAACCCTTCAGAAATAGAAGAAATGCGCCATCCTTTTGAACCCCTAAAAAAAATGTCCATCAAAGAATACCAAAAACAATCTTTAATGAAAAAAGTCATGGAAAACGGAAAGCGAGTCAATCCCAAAAGAGAAATCAAAGAAATCTCGAACTCAGTGAAAGCGAAGCTAAAATCCCTGCCAGAAGAATACAAACGCTTTATCAATCCTCATATCTACAAAGTGGGACTCAGCTCAAAACTATATCAACTACGAGAAGAACTCATCCGTAAATACAAAAATTCTTGATTACTAAAGAAAAACACAATTCTTATTCTCATGAAAGCGTTGATTTTGATTGATGTTCAAAATGATTTTATGCCCTATGGAGCTTTACCTGTTCCAAAAGGTGATGAAATTGTTCCCGTCATCAATCGTATTATTGAAAAATTTTCGTTGGTAGTGGCTACCCAAGATTGGCATCCCAAAAATCACATTAGCTTTGCAAGCAATCACGCTGGGAAAAAACCTTTCGATGTAATTGATCTTGATGGATATCCACAGACCTTGTGGCCCGATCACTGCGTTCAAGAAACCAAAGGAGCTGATTTCCATCCAGCACTAAATACCAAACCCATAGAAACCATCTTTCGAAAAGGAACCAATCCGAATATCGATAGTTATAGTGGCTTTTTTGATAATCTTCATAAAAAATCCACTGGACTTGCAGGATTTCTAAGAGAAAAAGAAGCCAAAGAACTTTACTTCGCAGGACTTGCAGCAGATTATTGTGTTTACTATAGCATAAAGGATGCGGTTCAATTGGGGTTTGACTGTGTTTTGATTGAAGATGCTACACGTGCCATTGATGAAAAACAATTCCAAAACATCAAAGAAGAACTCCAAAAGCATAACGTAAAGTTTATTCAAAGCAAAGATTTAGAATGATCGTCCTTCAAAATTCTCTGTGGCGTGTAGAAATTTTAGAAAACATAGGGATGACCGTGTCTCAGATTTACTATCAAGGAATACCCTTACTTTATTTTCCTTTCTCAGAAAAAGAATATTCTATCAACCAAAGTTTGGCGGGGATTCCGTTGATGTATCCTTTTGCAAACCGACTTTCTTCTTGGAGTTTTTCTTTGTTAAATCAATCAGTCCATTTATCGAAAAACCAAGTTCTTTCAGACTCCAACAACCTTCCGATCCACGGATTGATTTTAAAATCCAATGAATGGAAAATAATTTATCAAGGTCCAAGTGGAGTTGAAGCAGAGTTTTGTTTTGTCGGAAAATGGAAAGAAGTTTTCCCTTTTTCTCATTGCTTAAAGTATCTTATCCAACTTTTTGAAAAAGAAGTTCGCTTTATCTTGATTGTGATTGGGATTGAGGATACACCTGTTTCTTTTGGTTTTCATCCCTATTTTCGTTTGTGGCAGGAAAAACAAAACCTTCAGATTGCCCTACCCACAAGCAAGGTCATAGAGCTCAATCCTCGACTCCTACCTACGGGAAAGTTGATCCCTCTTGAGGATTTCTTGATTCAACATCAAATCCCATTTCAAAAGACAGAGTATTACTATATTTTTTCATTAAACTTTTCTTTTGATCATGGATTTTTGATTTCTGATGGCATCTCACAACTAAACGAAGGAATCTCGATTCAGCTTATTCAAGAAAAGTACAAGCTACAACTACTTTTAGATTCCAACTATAGAGTCCTTCAATTGTATAGTCCCCTCATAGAAGAAGGGAAAAACTTCTTTTGTATGGAACCCATGATTGCCATTACGAATTCCTTTCTTGATGGTGGATATGGAATAGTTCCAAAAGGAAATCAAAAAGTTTTTCGATTTTCTCTACGGGTAGAAAACTAAATGAAAGTGATTTTTTTTGATCGAGACAACACTTTGAATTATGATCCTGGGTATTTATCTGATCCTGATGGAGTATATCTTCTTCCCTACGTAGTAGAAGGTTTAAAGATCTTACAAAAGCTAAATTTTCAATTCATTATCATTACTAATCAGTCGGGGATTGGGAGAGGTTATTTCACTGAAGAAACTCTCTTCAAAATCAATCAAAAACTTTTATCCCTATTATCAAAAGAAGGAATTGATTTTTTAAATATTTTTTATTGTCCACATACTGAGAAAGACAATTGTTCTTGTAGAAAACCCAAACCCGGGCTCATCCACCAGGCTTTGAGTTTATATCCGGAGATTGATTTGCAGCAAAGTTGGATCATAGGAGATAGAATATCAGACATCAAAACAGGAGAAAGTCTTTCCATCAAAGGGATTTTGATTGACTCGTCTTTGCAGCCTGATGGAACCTCACCAAAAAACTTAATCCATGTTGCAAGAAACCTCAAAGATGCCGCTGAGTTTATCGAAAACCACATACTAAAAAGAAATTGACAAAAATCAAGATTGGATTACGATAATTATCGGCTGGAGTGTATGCTATCGCGCTCCGATGAGGGGTGAGGAAAGTCCGGACACCGCAGGGAAGGATACCGGGGAAATCCCGGGCATACCCAATCAGGGTATGACGGAAAGTGCCACAGAAAACAGACCGCCGATGGCTCGAAAGAGCTCAGGCAAGGGTGAAAAGGTGAGGTAAGAGCTCACCGCTCCGAGGGTAACCGAGGAGGCACGGCAAACCCTATCCGGTGCAATTCCGAGTAAGCAGCCGATTGAGACTGTCCCGGTCGAGGCTGCGGGTGGGAAGCAAAGAACTTATGGAGTAATCCATAAGTCAAGAGAAATGATAGCAGAAAACAGAATCCGGCTTATGCACTCCAGCTGTTCTCTATTCTCCATGCACGATCAAACAAAATTCTTCATACACAAAACCCAAAAATCGATAAACTTCATAATCGATCGCACGAATTTCTTTTATTCCCGCAATTGATGCCGCAGTCCGAATACTGGCATCACCTACGGTATATAGACTCAAGTAAGATACCACACAAGCTTTTCCTTGCCGACTTCCTAATTCTGATTTTGGTGAGTAAGAATGATTGAATACGGTTTCTTGGTAAAGCCAACCTGTCGGAGGTTCAAAACTACTACGAACATCAAAGATCTTACATGATACCCAAAACCACGCAAAAAACAAAACAATCAACGTTCTGATTTTCATATGCCATGCTTTAAAAAATTTTTCTCAAAACAAATTAACTAATGTGTTTCTTTTGAGTTTTGTATCTCTCAAAAAATTGTATTTTTCATGCAATATAATTTCGCAATATAAGTCCTTTTTGCTAATTTGCTAAGAAAGAAAATTTCTTCAGTGGCCTTCCTTGCCCTTTGCCCTTTTCTTTCGTATTGTTTGACATCGAGCTCGTTTTCTTGAAGTTTTTGATTTTTCATTTTAGATATTCTGCGATTTGGACGGCATTCAGAGCTGCTCCTTTTAATAACTGATCGCCGACGGCAAACAAATGAATACGCTTTCGTTCTTTGTCTTCGAAGTCATAACGAAGACGACCCACTAAAACTTCATCAATTCCTGTTGCATCAAGGGGCATGGGAAAATAATTCCTTTGTCGATCATCTACAAGTCGAACACTTGGGAAGTTTCTATATGCTTCTTTGATTTCTTCTAAGTCTGCTGGTTTCTCGAGCTCAAGTGTGATGGATTCTGCATGTGCACGAAAGGTAGAAACCCTAATGCATGTAGGACTGACTTGTATATCAGGTTGATTGAGAATCTTTTTGGTTTCTTTGATCATTTTGATTTCTTCTTGATTGTATCCACTTTCCAAATCCACAGCTGAGTTATGGCTAAACAAATTAAACGCTAACTGATATGGTAAAACTTTTATAGGAACTTCTTTTTTCTCAAGAAATGCTTTTGCTTGCTCTTCTAACTCATACATTGCTGAAGCTCCAGCTCCTGATGCCGCCTGATAAGTAGAAACGATGATTTTTTTTACGTTATATAGTTTATGAATAGGATAGATGGCAATCAGCATGATGATGGTGCTGCAATTCGGATTGGCTATGATACCTTTGTGATTTTTGATTTCCTCTGCATTAATTTCTGGCACCACCAACGGAACTTCGGGATCCATACGAAAAGCACTGGAATTATCGACAACTACGGTGCCCAAAGCCACTGCCGCTGGAGCAAATTGTTTGCTTACCGAAGCTCCTGCACTAAAAAGGGCAATCTCAACGTTATGAAAAGAATTTTCACTCAATACTTCAACTGGAATTTCCTCTCCTTTGAATGTCAATTTCTTCCCAGCACTGCGTTTTGACGCATAGAGCTTCAATTCTTTGATAGGGAAGTTTCTTTTCTCAAGAACCTTCAAGAACTCCATCCCTACTGCCCCAGTGGCACCCACTATCGCAATTGTTTTTGACATACCCACTCCTATGGTAAATTTTAAAAAAACATTTATGAATTCAAACAAAAAAATCGCTGCTATTTTGTGGTTTCTACTTCCAAGAAGTATTCAAAAAACCATAGAACCCCTTTTATCAGAATCAGAAAAGGATCTTTTAAGAAATCTCTACAAAGAAATTCAGACTCTACCCTACGAAGAAAAAAAATCTCTCGAGTACAAACTCCATTTTATCTTTTGTTATCCCTACAAGAATGTGTTTTACCTTGTGTTTCTTGTTTTGCTTGTTTTGTTTGTTTTTGGGCTTTTTTTTTATATTCTTCGTTATCCTAATGCTTCACCGTTTTTTATCTTTTCCCTCTTTTGGCCCGCATTGATGGGGATATTCTCGTTTGTTTTTCTTAGTAGTTTGACTTCATTTGAAATTTATAGGCTTTTTTCTTTTCCCAAGAAAATCACATACTTTCTTTTTTTTCTTTTGAATGTTTATCTCCAAATCTTCATTTTGATACTCATTAATCAGTTTGAAGGCATCCAACCAACGTTTCTTTCTGAATTCGAAAAGTGGATTTTAGGTATTGGAGTTATTTCAGCTCCCATTACAGAAGAAATTCTTTTTCGACACAAAATCCCAGAAGCCTTTGGCTCAGACTTCTTTAGAAACATAATGGGGCACATGATTTCGAATTTTATTTTTTCGATTTTACACCTTCCAGCTCAATGGGAACAGGGGATTTTATATTTTTTCAGTGGGATGTTTTTTTCTTTTTTGAAGCTCTACACAGAAAACCTTTTGCTACCGATTTTGTCGCATTCCCTCACAAATTTCGTGGTATTTTTTTTCTTTTAGTTTGGTTTGATCGCACCTACAAAATCCCAAAACTTTGTAATCATGATTGAACTCAAAGATAAGTTCACGATGAACTAAATCTGATCTAGTTCTTCATTTTAATCATGATGTAGAAACCCAAGGACCAATCATTCATTATATCTGCTATTAAAAACAATTTCACAAACCACGAACAATTAAAAACCAAAAATATCAAAACAAACTCGATTGAAATCATAAATCACCCAAAAAAGAACCCCACAACAAAATACCAACTCAAAACGAATAATTTGGGTTTTTCTTGCTGATGTGAGATAAACTTTTCATTTACGTTTTTAGAGTACTCTGTGAGCTATCATTAGAATCAAAGTGAATACCGGAGAGAACGGGAACACGGGAAGCAAACTCCCACGCCGAAAATCTCATTCGTCATAATTATGATGAGTGGGTATTTGCGGGTTGCTTGATGATTCGTAGGTATTGATTTTTATGATGAACTTGAGTCAACATGATGACTTTAGGTATTGCTTATAATGAACTCACAAAAACATCGAAACTCATTTGATAATGAATGTATTTTGAAACAATCACCCATACATCAAAATAATTCTTTGAGTTCCCAAAAACGATCAATCACACATTACGATAATCCATTTCTCTATACAAAAGTTTGATGATAATAACCACCAGCTTTTTGTTTAAAATTCTTTTTTTGGATTGACATAAATTTAGTTATTGATATTGTGTCTCATTATTAATGAATTTTTAAAACTATGAAATCAAGTTTGGAGGAAAAAATGAAAAAACAAAAAATTTTAGTTTTAAATTTTTTTCTAATTGCATCACAGCTTTGGGGTGTTAGTGGTATTTCCTCTACAAAACTCATTCTTCCAACAGCTAATGTTTTATCGCCTGAAAAATATGAGTTTGACGTTAATTTTTACTGGCTTCGCTCTAACGAAATTTTCCAAAGCAATGGGAAAGCGAAAAAACTACAAGAATGTGGAGAAACAGGACTCGTTTGTGTAAACAACCCCGTTTTCGATAATAACTTCACTTTTAGATTGACTTATGGTTTAGGGAATCAGTCTGAGCTTGGCTTCGAAACTGGTTTTGGGAATCAAACAGAAAAAAGAACCCAAGACTTTTTTTACTCATACGTTGATGATATAAAATTAGGGTATAAATATCTTTTTTTAGATGGACCTTTCAAAGCTTCTACACAAGTTGGGCTTTCTTTTGATGTTCAAAAATATGTGCCTTTGTATGAAGTCGGCTTGATCTTTACAAAAGATTGGGAAAATTTTTCTATCGACTTGGATCTTCATTACTTTACAACATCAAGAATCATAGTTTATGAAGAAGAATATCTCGAACAAGCAAGTTGGTATCACGGACCCCACGTTGGAATCGGTTTAGGTTATACGATTGGGAAAGTTCAATTGTCCGTAGAATACCATTTTGAACAAGCACAAACAAAAACAATAAGAAGCGTCCTTTTCAACAGAGAGGATGAAGAAAGAATCCGACCCCTCACTTTTTTACAAAAATTAGAAAACCCCGATTTTGAGTTTCAAAATCCCCACATCGACGAATTACTCGGACTTCCTCATATCCATTTGAAACTTGACACTGTAATTGATGAACATATTCATTTTGCGAATATAAAAAATAATTACTATGAAATCTCTAATACCTTGTATTATGGAATCATTTATAACTTTGCTCCTACGGCTTCGATTTCGTTTCTTATAGGAGAGACCATAGCCGGAAGCAACGTCAATAAAGAATTTTTAGGAAATATTATAACTACTTTTGCTTTCTGATCGAGATTGAGTATGAAAATAAATATATTTTACTAAAGTATGCACCCTATGGAAACTGCAGTTGTAGAAATGATCATAGTTTCTTTTTTTATTGTAGCTGCTGTTTTCCTTCTCTTTTGTAGATTTTATAAGATTTTCTTCAAAAATGAGACGGGTTGTGAAAAATGTGATTCAACGAAAAAGAAATCAAAAAAATTGATCAATGTGTAACTTACAAATTACAATTCTAAGTAGGAGTCATTATGAGTAATCAAAATCAAAACGATAAAATTTACAAAGTTAGAAACACGTTAAGCAAAGCTCCCAAACACGAGGAATTAATCTTACTTTCTGTCAAAGAAGAAAATCCCATTGTCAACAGACTAATGGAAATGGGACTCATTCAAGACGAAATCGTAAAAATCCTTCAAGAAGCTCCTTTAGGAGATCCCATCGAAATTGAAGTAATGGGATATAAACTTTGTGTAAGAAAAAAAGAGGTTTCTTATTTTGAGGTAGAATATGCAAATCACAATGACTAAGATGATCACAGCCGCTTTAGTTGGTAATCCAAATACAGGAAAAACAACGGTTTTTAATGCTTTGTGTGGTACAAGACAACGAACGGGAAACTACCCAGGCGTAACAGTAGAAAAGCGAGTCGGATTTTTAACACTTCAAGAAATGTCATTAGAAATCTATGATTTACCTGGGTTGTATAGTCTTCATGTTACTTCGATGGATGAACGAATTGCCTTCGAGGTATTATCAGGTAAGGCATTGGAAGACAACAAAAAACCCGATGTTGTATTGTATATCATTGATGCTTCGAACTTAAGACGAAATCTATATTTGCTCTTGCAGGTCCTTGAATTACAAATCCCCGTTGTGGGAATTCTGACAATGATGGATGTAGCACAAAAAAAAGGTTATAAAATTGATGTAGATCTCCTCCAAAAAAAGCTATCCATCCCCATTATTGGAATCAACGCAAAAGAAAGAAAAGATATCCAAAAACTCAAAAGAGAACTTCCCAAAGCAATCCAATCGGCATTAGAACATCCCTCAATAGACATAAGAAAACTTTATCCTACAAATTTTTCTCAATATTTTGAACGTTCCAAAAACCAAATAGAAGAATTCTTTCAAAGTCATGGGATTCCGTATAGTGTTTCCTTTGCCGATGTTTCGATGAGTTATTACAATTCTGATGAGTTCTTACGCTACATGAAAAGCTCAATCTCAAACTCCCTCAAAGAAGAAAAACAAAATCAGTTCATAAAGGAACTTCAAGAATTGATAACTCAAATCAAACAAGAAGCAAAAAATTATCATATTTTTTCGAACTCGCAATTGGTTCAAACAAGATACAAAGTCATTGATTTTTTGTTAAAGGACGTATTACAAAGAGAAGTCTACGAAAAACAAACTCTAACAGAGTTTTTGGATTCGATTTTTACCCACAAAATCTTCGGTCTGCTAATTTTTGTAATCATCATGGCTATCATGTTCCAATCCATCTATGCATGGGCTGAACCTTTAATGGGCTACATCGAAGAATTCTTTGCATTCTTGTCGGAGAAAGTATCAGAGTTGGGAATTTTACCCCCCATGTTGGAGTCTTTCATCAATGATGGCGTGATCGCTGGCATTGGTTCTGTCGTTGTATTTATACCTCAAATAGCCATTTTGTTTTTCTTCATTGCTATCTTGGAAGACACAGGCTACCTGGCGAGAGCTTCGTTTTTAATGGATAAGATTCTCTCGTGGACCGGTTTGAATGGTCGTTCTTTTATCCCTTTGATTTCAAGTTTTGCTTGTTCTATTCCTGGCATCATGGCAACAAGGGTAATCAGTGATGATAAAGTTCGCACAGCTACGATTTTAGTTTCTCCCCTAATGCCGTGTTCTGCACGACTTCCCGTTTATGTTCTTTTCATTGGAGTTTTTATTGAACCTTACTACGGTCCTCTGATGGCTGGTTTGACATTATTTATTATGTATAGTATCGGACCTATTTTAGCAATCTTAGTTTCTTTAATTTTGAGTCGAGGCATTCTAAAAACCCCTTCTATTCCTTTTATCATGGAATTGCCTGAATATCACTTCCCATCATTCAGAAATGTTTTCTTTCGGGTGTATGATGCCGTAAAAGCTTTCTTGATTCGAGCAGGAACCATTATTTTTTACGTTTCTGTTGTGATTTGGGCTTTGACGTATTTCCCCCGAGATGAAGAAGCAGCACAAAAACAAGTCCAACCCTTGGTCCAAGAGCTAAATCAACTAAAAAAACAAAGTGAAGTAAATCCTGACGATGAAGAGTTACAGGCAAAAATCGCAGAACTCGAACAAGAAATCGAAAACCAAATAGAAAGTTTCCATCTAAGTAATAGCTACATTGGAAGGTTGGGGAAGTTTGTGGAACCCATTTTCCGTCCTTTGGGGTTTGATTGGAAATTAAGTGTGGGTGTGCTTGCTTCTTTTCCTGCACGAGAAGTCATCATCGCAACGCTGGGAATTATTTACAACGTGGGGGGCGATGCTGATGAGGAATCCGAAACACTTCGTTTTAAACTCTCTGATGAAAAACATCCTGATGGAACTCCTGTGTATACGCCCCTCACTGCCATTAGCTTGATGATCTTTTTTGCCTTATGTGCTCAATGCATGAGCACCTTAGCCATCATCAAAAAAGAATTAGGAGCTTGGAAGTATTCTGTTTTTACTTTCTTGTATATGACAGCTCTGGCTTATCTTGTCTCTTTGGTTGTTTATCAAATTGGTTCTTTTTTACTTTAAAATAGGTTGAGTAGGATCATCCTACTCAATCTGCCTTAATCAATCTCAATTAGTGATTTTATTTTTTATTTTTTCTAAACGGGGGGAGTCAAATTCTGCTTCTTTTTTTCGTAAAGTTCTAAAAGTTGTAAGGCTTCGGATTTTTTATCTCGCTTCAAATAGCAATGAAACTTTTCTGTTGAATAACAAGAGGTTTAATCAGAACATAATCACCACCTATTTCGTAATGTCTTTTCTTGTAGAAAAAAGACTTCTTTTGTTTTACGTAATACTTAATATCATAGAGCTCTGAATTGATTTCGATCACTTGAATTGAACGTGTAAGTAGTGAAGTCAAAAAATAATCTCCATCTTGTTGTAGTTTTAGTCGCTGGATTTCATTTAAGTTCTTGATGATTTCTTTTTTGTGTTTGTGGGATTGTTGGTAAAAATAAAAGCTTGCAAAAACCAAAGTAAAAAAAACAAATAGGATTTGGTAAGTATAAAAATTTTTATTCACCCAATAAAACTGAATTTTTCCTCTTTCTTTTTTGGCTTGATAATCGACTTCAAATTCTTCCTCGATGTAGTGATTTCGGATCAAATAAAAAAACTTTAGGATTTCTTCATACCAACTTTTCTTTTCATCCAAGATGTAATGTATGAAAAAAACTGATTTCTTTTTTATTTCAATGATATTGAGACTTAATTTCAATTAAGAGCAAAACTTTTTTAAATAAGGCGTTGCCAATTTGAACTTTGTTTCATTTTTGCTTTCTTTGCTTTCATGGAACTCCACTTTTTGCATTATCCAACGACTTCGAGTTCAAAACATACGGTGCCGATAGTTATTCTACATGGTTTATTTGGTTCGTCCAAAAACTGGATGAGTATTTCGAAAGAACTTTCTCAAGAATTTGAGGTTTTTGCTATTGATGCAAGAAATCATGGAAACTCTCCCAGGTCATCCACTCATACTTTAAAAGATATGATGGAGGATTTAAAAGAATTTATCGAAAATCATCGTATTTCTATGCCAGTTCTTCTTGGGCATTCTATGGGGGGACTCGTTGCAATGGGATTTTCTTTGGTTTACCCTGAACTCATAAGAAGTATCATTGTCGTAGACATAGCTCCAAAGGTTTATCCTCCCCTTCATCAAAAAGAGTTTGAAGTTTTAAAAACTGATATTTCTCAATTTTCAAGTAGGCAAGAAATCGATGCATTCTTAGCAAATATCCAACCTAACTCCGCAATCCGGCAGTTCTTGATGATGAACTTAGAAAAAACAAACACTGGCTACCAATGGAAAATCCATGTTCCGCCCTTAGAAAAAGCTCAGTATTTAAAGGGCATCCAAGAGCTATTGGAACACCGCTTCGAAAAAGAGTGTCTCTTTATCAAAGCCACCGATTCTTTTTACATTCAATACGAAGACTATCCTACTATTCGTAAAGTTTTCCCCAAAGCAAAAATTATTGAAATCAAAGGAAATCATTGGGTTCATTATACAAATCCCGATGAGTTCTTAAAAGTCACGAAGGACTTTTTATCGAAACTTTCGTAAACTCCGAAGAAATGCATATAGTTTTCAAAACACATTCACTGCATTTTCTTTTTCGAGAGGTGCAAGTTGATCTTCCTAAAAAAATCAAATACAGCGAAAAAGAAATCCAATAGCTCTTTGGGAGTTTGTTCATTAAGTCTTTTTCAATCTTTTCGGGATGATCCTTGGTGGTGAGTCCTAAGATTCTTGAGAGCCGTTTTACATGGGTATCTACTACGATTCCTGAAGGAATTTGATAGAGTTCTTGCAAAATCACATTGGCGGTTTTTCTTCCTACACCTGGCAAGGCTAAAAGTTCTTCCATTGTTGTTGGGACCTGTCGATTGTATTTTTCAATCAACGTCTTGCAAAAAGCTCTGATGTTTTTTGCTTTGTTTTTGTAATAACCCGTAGGATAAATTATTCTTTCGATTTCTTCAAGTTGAGCATGAGCGAGACTATCAATAGTGGGAAATTTCTCAAAAAGAACGGCTGTGACTTTGTTAACTTGTTCATCAGTGCATTGAGCAGATAAAATCACAGCAATACAAAACTGATAGGGTTCTTTGTATTTTAGAGGACTTCGAACATCTCCAAAATGCTTTTTTAGTTTTTGGTATATTTTCTTTATGTAGTCTTTTTCTGATAGAATGATCTTGTTGGGCATAATTTCATAAAACGGGATTTTCGAAAAATTACAACCACAACATTTCTCAAAAATTCTTGTCATAAACTTCAAAAAGTTTTTTTACTTTTTTGATGAAATACGTAGGATTCCTTTCAGGAAAGATCAAGGTGCTTCCTGAGGATTTTCTTGTAAAAGAACACCTTCGGTTTCAACCTACGAAAAACTCTCAAAACCCCTATTTTTTGTATGTTTTGAAAAAGTCTCAATGGAATACTTTGGATGCCATCATCAAAATTGCAAAACAAAATCAACTCAAACTAAAAGAAATCCAATATGCAGGGATAAAGGATCGATATGGAATTACATATCAACACATCACATCCAAAACCCCATTGCAATGGAACAAAGAAAGCCAAAAAAAGATTGAATTAGAACTCATCGGCAAGGTTCCCAATCCTATCAATGCAAAAGACATTTTATACAATGAATTTCTGATTACAATCCGAAATATACAAGAAAAAGAACTACCTATTATAGAAAAAAATGCCCAAGCCATCCAAGAACAAGGCGTTATTAATTACTATGACAACCAAAGATTCCATAGCTTTCATAAGGATTTTGGATTACCCTTACTTTACGCTCTAACAGGAGATGACGAAAAATTCTTTTATTACTATTTAACTAACACATTATATCACGAGTCAAAAGAAGCAAAAGACAGGAAATACCAAATACGAAAACACTGGGGGGATTGGGGAAAATGCAAAGCCATTTCCAAAACTACAACCGAAAAAAATGTCTTTGAATTTCTATCAAAACATCCTTCCAAATTCGAAAGGTGTTTTTCTTTTCTACCCAAGAAAGAATTAGAGCTTCAATATTCGATTTTTCAAGCTTATGTTTGGAATCAAACCATCAGCTTATTATTGAAAGAAAAACTACCAAAAAACGAACAAGTATATATGAAAACGAAAATGGGGGATCTCCTCTTCGTTCCAAAACTACCCTCTCTTGAGTTCACTCATTTTCCTCTGATACACCCTCATTATTTAGAAGATAAAACATATAAAAATCATTTTGACTTAGTGCTGAACGAAATGGAACATAGATACTTCAATTCTCATTTCGTAAAGTGGGATTGGAAAAGAAAACTCAACGACCAATATTTTGCACTAAAAAAAAGAAAAATTTATATAAAACCCCAAAACTGGGAAATTTTATCTATCCAAAATGACGAAATTTATAAAAATAAAAAGAAGTTGGTATTGAAGTTTTTCTTAGATTCAGGGGTATATGCTACGATGGTTTTGAAAAGGTTACTATTGAGAACGAAACAATGAAAGACTCTGCAAGAATTGTCCAGGAACTTATAAAATACATTCCTCGTTTGATCTTAGAACGCTTAGAAAAAGATACAAACCCAATAAAAAATTCATTCTCAGAAAGCTATCAATGTGCTTTCATGTTTTTAGATATCGTAGAATTCAGCACCCTTACCGAAAAAGTAGTTTCTCATTACGAAAAAGGGTTGGAATTGATTGCGAATATTTTATCAAGGTATTTTGAACAGTTGATTCGAGTGGTCATAAATGCAGATGGCGATATTGTCAAATTTGCAGGTGATTCTTTATTCGTTGTTTGGAAAGTAGAAAATGGCGATCCCAAAAAACTTGCTGAAGCAGTTTATACGGCTACTTTGTGTGGAATCGAAATTCAAAAAAGGTTGTTTCATTTTCCTGTTGAAGAGGGAATCTTTCTTTCTGTTAGAGTAGGAATTTCCGCGGGAAAAATCAATGCAATGCACGTTGGAGGAGCTTTTGATCGATGGGAATTTGTTATTACAGGTGAAGCTTTAGCATCAGCCGCAAAAGCCCAAAAACTGGCAAAACCAGGAGAGGTAGTTTTATCAAAAAGAGCATGGAAGTTACTTGAAGAATATCAATATGGCTTCAGAGTTGAAAACAAATTTAAGCTCAATGTTCCTATTTTAGAAAAAAGGTTAAAAATTCTCAGTCAGAATCCTTTTCACGAATATAACCTTTCAGATAAAGCTCTTCCCATCATGCGAAACTATGTTCCAAGAGCTATCATAACGAGAATTGAAGATGGTTTTGATTCATGGCATACCGATTTTTTGAATGTAACGATCTTGTTTATTCGGGTTGGTAGCAATCGAATGAAGGTTCTTTCGAAAATCGACAAAGTGCAAGAAATCATGAAAACCATTCAATACTGTATCTACGATCAAGAAGGAAGTATTAATCGCTTTGGAGTGGATGATAAAGGAGTCATTCTCTTGACGGCATTTGGACTTCCTCCTCTGATACATCCAAATGATCCTGAACGTGCCATCCTGGCATCTCTTTTAATTCAAGAAAAGCTAAATGCAATTGGATATGAAAGCAAAATGGGAATTGCTACAGGAAAAGTTTTCTGTGGAACTGTTGGGAATGAAATCCGAAGTGAGTACACCATGCATGGCACAAGTGTGAATTTTGCAGCAAGACTGATGCAGGTTTCCGATGGTATTGTATGTGATGAAACTACCTATCTTTTAACTCGTGAGCTTTTTCGTTTTGAAGCCAAACCCCCAAGAAAATTCAAAGGAAAACTGGAATTGGTTCCTTATTACAAAGTATTAGGCAAAGCTTGATTCCTTAGTTGTCAAAACTTAGCAATTCAATTCCTTGGGAATATGAATCCTGCTTCTTTCCCAATAAAAAAAATCTATATTGAAAATTCCCTAAAAAACTCAATCATCGTAAAAAACATCATAGAAAACACAAAAGGACTATCAATAGAAATTGAGTGGGTAGAAAACCCCAAAGAAGTGATGAAGCTTTATTCTCAAAAAAACCAACTTTTTTATAAAGACATCCTTTTGGTTCAACGACATCTTGGGAAATTCTTATCTTCGTGTCCTGGTTCCGATGGGGTCGTTTGTTGCCAATACTTTGTGATTAATTTTGGTGTAGGATGTGTTTATGACTGTCATTATTGTTATTTGCAAACTTTTATGAACCAGCCTTTGATTACCCTTTTTGGCAATGTTGATGATCTTCTGGATGAGGTTTCTCGAAAAATCCAGAATAAAGCTTTTCACTTTCGAATAGGAACTGGAGAATATACGGATTCTTTAGCCCTTGATCCTTTGATAAAACTATCCCCCATCTTGATTGAATTTTTCGCAAAACAAACTAACGCGACTTTAGAATTAAAAACAAAATCATCAAACGTAGATCATCTTTTGGATTTACCTCACAACCAAAGAACGGTTATTTCATGGTCGGTTAATCCTGAGTTCATTGTCAACACAATTGAGCATGGAACATCCACCATACAAGAAAGATTAGAAGCTGCGCTCAAGGCTCAAAAAGCAGGGTATAAACTTGCTTTTCACTTCGATCCAATCATTTATTATGAAAACTGGGAAAAGGATTATTATGAGTTGATTGATCACATTTTTGATGTTGTTAATCCCAATCGAATTGCTTGGATATCTCTGGGGACCTTTCGTTATTCTCCTAACCAAAAAGAGATCATGCAGAAGCGTTATCCCGAAGATTTTTTGACAAAGCAGGAGATGGTTCAAGGCAAGGACCACAAGTTCCGTTATTATAAAGAAATACGTTATGAAGTGTATTCCAAAATCCGAAGTTATATCCAAAAGAAAGATCCAAAACTCTTTCTCTATCTTTGTATGGAAACCCAATTTATGTGGGATAAAGTCTTTGGTTTTATTCCTTCTTCGTCCAAATCATTGGATCTTCTTTTTGAAGAAAGAAGAAAATATGTGGATCAAGTCTATCAACAAAAAGTATAATTTGTCAGCTGTAATTTTTTTGTTTGTTATCTTTCCCCTTTATCCCCAAATCACGAGTAAGATTTTTTATTTCGAAAATGTTTTAAAAGATCGAAATCTGCAAAATCAAGAAAAACTCAATACCCAATGGGATGAATATTCGCCTTTACCCATTTTTGGAGAGAAATATTTAATTTTTCAGTCCCAAAGACCTGGTTTTTTCGAAGAACATTCCCTTTGGTATTCTTACAACAAAAATCATGAGAATCCCATGTTGGAACCACTTTGGTCCGATCCTTTGCCTTTCGTTCTTCCGTTGGAGGAAAAATTTTTGACGAACACCCAAAGGGCAATCCAGCAAACCCAATTTACGATTAATTCTGATGCTTTTGTTGGGCATATAAGCGTTCTTATTCAAAATGGTGTAATTAAAGAAATTTATTTTACTTCCCATCGAAATAAAACCCTCAATGGTTATGATAATTTGAATATCTACACAGTTCGATTCGAAAACGGAAGGTGGGGAAACATCCAACATCTAAACGAAATCAATTCTCACTTCGATGATCTGATGCCTTTTATTTCTTCTGATGGAAAAAAGCTTTTTTTTGTTTCCAACCGACCCGGTGGTTATGGTGGATTTGACATTTGGTATGCAGAAAGAGACCTCTCCACAGGAATATGGAGTAAGCCCGTCAATCTGGGAGTTTCCATTAATACAAGGTTTGACGAAATCACACCTTTCTTGACGAAACAACAGCAGAAGTTGGTTTTTGCCAGTAATCGTCCTAATGGGATTGGAGGATTTGACTTATACGTAGCAAATTACAATGGTTTAGGGTATGACTTTCCTCTCAATTTGGGGGAACCCTTCAATTCAAAGCAAAACGACGAAGCATTAAAAATCTCAGATAATAGCTTGTGGACCTACATTGCTTCTGATCGAATCCGAAACGATGCAAAAGGTGGGTATGATATTTATCGCTTTTTTCTTCCTCAAGAACTGATTGAGTTTTATAAAATCAAGCTGAAAGGAAAAATCTTAGATGCAGAAACTCAAGAACCCGTAGCAGTTGAGTCCACCATAAAAATTGATTTTGGTGTCCAGACCTTAGTTTTAAAATCAGATCGTAGATTTAAGAATGATGGCACAACGATACAAAATACATTCGAGGTTGATCTTTTCTCGGGAAGATTATATAGAATTGAAATCACAGCTCCTGGATACTTCCCATTGGAAACTTTTTTGGACCTAAAAGAAATTTATGCGGAACCCAAAGTCGAAGAACGAGTCTTCTTTTTACAGCCCATCAAACCTATACCCCCCATTGTTCGTTATATCCCTGGCATTGTTGTGGATGAAGACACGAATTTATCTTTGCCCGGTTCGAAGGTTCTTAAGATTGATTCTGAGGGGAAAATCACTGAGCTCGTTTTGGATGAACTTGCTCAGTTTCAAGTACCAGTCCGAAGAAACGAAGTCTTTGAGTTGGATGTCTCATCACCGGGTTATGAAAGTAAACGAATTAAGTTTCAAGAATCAAAAGAACTTGAAAGAATCATCATCAAGCTCAAGAAAATCCAAGAACCTTGCGAAGCAAAACTTCCTGAATGCATCTGGAACACACGGATTTTTTTCGATTTAGACAGTGCCGAAATTAAACCCGAAGAACTCAAGAAGTTACAAATGATAGCTGAGATATTAAAGCTATATCCAAATATACGGGTAGAAATTCAAGGTCATACAGATCTTTCTTATCGGGGTCCCAAAGAAAGGTCCTATGAATACAACTTGCAACTATCAATCCAGAGAGCAAAAAATGTTCGAGATAAGTTAATTGAACTTGGAATTCCAGAAAATCGCTTAGAAATACGAGGATATAGTTTTACTAGACCTCTTGTGCCGGTTCCTGATGCCATACGAGGTGCTGTAAATCGAAGAGTAGAATTTAAAGAAATTCAATAAATTCCGTCAAATATTTAAAGTATGAAGTATATGTTAGGGTTTTATAAATTTGATCCCATCAAAGAAACAAAAAGAGCCTGGGATGTTGTGAGTGATCCAAAAGTGATAAAAAACTTGATCTTGTTAAAATTAGGTAAACATCCTTTGTATTTGAAATATACTTATCCTCCTGCGGAGTTTACCCCAGCTAATGAAAAAAACGATGGATTAGAGTTTTACTTCAATCCTTCTTTAGAGTTATCTAATAAAATGATACTTTATCTTTTCATGAAAAAGCAATTGGAATTTCATTTTGAATTCCAAGAACTTTTATCTCCTGGTTGTGCGATTCTAAGACCTACAATTTTACATGTGAGTAAAGTAGAAAGAAAAGAACCTCGTTTTTCTGTTAAAGGTGATGAGGTTGTAGCATCGAACTTCCGAGTGAGCAAAAACCGCATCACTGCAAACAACATCCAATTTCAAATTACTTCTCGCATCATCTTCCCTCAAATCGAAGAAGCCGCCAAAAAAACGATGGGAGACATTCGCATTTTGATTTCCAACTCAGAAGAATTGCCAGATGTGATAAAGCAAAAAGAGATTAACCAACCAGAAATTATCCAAACAAATTCCCAACATCTTTTCGTATTCCCAATTGTAACGTATGCCAAAAACAAATTTATACCGCTCGCATATATCTTATATCCTTTGCAAAAACTTCCCAATGAAGAAGAAAAAAGTAGAATCATGATTGAGCTCGAAAGAATAGCGAATGAAACCTTCGAAAAGATTTTAGAAGTCAATACAACATTGATAAAAACCAAACAACGCATACTTAATATATCCGAAGGGGGGTTAGCCATTGAAATCACGGATCCTGAGTTGATAAAATTAATTCCCTATCAAGAAAGCATAACCTTTGATTTGATCTTCAAGCTAGTAGCTCCGTTGCGCATGCAGGGAGAAGTCAAATATATTCATAAAATCAAAAAAGAAGGAGACCCCACATTAATTATGGGAATTGAGTTTACAGGATTGGGATATACAGAATTTCGTAAAAGCAATATTGAAATTTTGAGGAATTTACTGAAAAAGCTTACTCCTATTTAAGTATGAAGAAGTTTTCTTCTTATCCTGGAACACGGGATTTTTATCCCGAAGAAATGCAAATCCGCAATTGGTTTTTCGAAAAACAACGAGAAGTATGTATTCAATATGGCTATGAAGAATACCACGCTCCTATTTTAGAATTTACAGATTTATATCGTTCCAAATCTTCTGAAGAGATTGTGAACGAACAGCTCTATACGTTTTTCGATCGCGGGAATCGAGAAGTTTCTATCCGACCAGAAATGACCCCCACTTTGGCACGGATGGTAGCAGAGAAAATGCAGGATTTAATATTACCTGTGCGATGGTTCAGTATTGCGAACTTCATGCGTTACGAACGTCCGGGAAAAGGAAGGCTACGAGAGTTCTATCAGCTCAACGTGGATTTGATCGGGTCTGATACTGTTTATGCTGATGTGGAGATTCTTTCGGTTGCAATGGATATACTCAAAAGTTATGGAGCAAAAGAAGAGGATTTTTTGATTCGCTTTAGTGATAGAAACCTTTTGAACTTGTGGTTAGAAATCTCCGACAAAGAAAGGCTCCGAAAAATTGGAAGGCTAATTGACAAAAAAGAAAAAATCACTCATGAAGAATTCCATCAAGAACTCCAAAAACTATGCAATGACAAAGAAATACAAAAAGTCTACGAATTTCTAAACATCAAGCTGGATTTAAACAAAATTTCGGATTTGAACAATTTTTCATTCCAAAACAAAGAAAACTTAGAAGCAATCAAAAACATTTTATCTCGCATGCAGCTTCTTATTCGCTATCTAAGTGAAGTTCACGACACCCAAAATCTGATTTTCGATCCTTCGATTGTGCGTGGGTTTGATTACTATACGGGTCTGATTTTTGAAATTTACGACACTCATCCTGAAAATCAAAGAGCTATCTTTGGGGGAGGTAGGTATGATCAATTGATTGGTCAATTTGCTAAGCAATCATTACCTGCGATTGGATTTGGTTTAGGGGATGTTACGTTGGAGTCTTTTTTAAGAAACCACAATTTAATTCCGCATTTTTCTCATCGAAAAGGATTTTATTTCGCTCTATTCGATGAAAAGCTTTATCCTGAATACTTAAAGATTGTTCAGGAACTTCGAAGTTTCAACATCCCCGTAGAGCTCTCACTTCAAAGACCAAAGAAATTCGGAAAAGAATTGGAAATCGCCGAGAAGAAAAAATACAAATATGTCGTGATTGTGGGAGAAGACGAAATCCAGCAGAAAAAAATCACCATCAAAAACTTAGAAACAGGAAAGCAATATCAAGTATCACCCAAAAAAGAAGAAATAGAACCTTTTTTGTAGGAACTCATATTCACCTAAATTTGAGCTAAAAGTTCCTCAAAAGAAATCAGGGGTTTCAAGATCAGCATCATCACGCTAACATATCCTAAAAACGAGCCTAAAGGAGCAAAAGAACGTTGGTTTTTTTTATAAAATAATATAAACAAAATGCTAAGGAACGAAGCCCCAAACATAATCACAATGATTTCCGAAATATCAAAAATCATACTGATGGGAATCATTAACAAAACATCACCAAAGCCTAGTTTTTTCCCCCGAGTAATCAAAAACAAAATTAGAAAAGTTCCTACGAAAAGAAGGATTTTCAAAAATAAAAACCTCCAGAACTCCCATGAATCCCAAGCATCAAACAAAAAAAGATAGACTATCGACAAAACCCAAAGAATGATCAGGTTTTCGAAATCAATCAAGAACTTTTGATAATCAATTTGAGCAATAACAAGAAACTGAAAAACCAAAAAAAGCAAAAGAAACGAAGCAACACCAAAAAATTTATAAAAAAACATCAAAAGAAATCCTCCACCCCATTCCCAAACAAGATAACTCTTGGAAATAGGAGTTTTGCAGTGGGAACACCTCCCTCGAGAAAGCCAGTATCCAATTACTGGCAAAAGATAAATCCTTTTTATACGTTGATGGCAGTGATAACAAAAAGAGGGTTGAAAAAACAAGCGGTAGTATCTTTCTTTTTTTGAGAAATGCTTACGATGTTGACTATAAAAAAAATAAAGGATTCTTTCAAGAAGGGTTTTGTAGAAACTTCCCAGCGATGCCCCCAAAAAGAAAAGATAAACATAAGAAAAAGTGGTTTCTAATAATGGTGACATTTCTTTTCGAATTCCAAGAATCTCTTAGGTTCATCAATCTCGACATGGACGAGTTCTTGAGTCTCTGGATGAACGAAGGATAATGCTTTTGCTAAAAGTAAGAGTCCATATTTTTTGATCTTTTCATCAACGTGATAATACAAATCATCTCCAACAACAGGGCACTTCAAGTGATGGAAGTGGGCACGGATTTGATGGGTTCTTCCCGTGATTAAGTGGATACGAACTTTGGTGTATTTTCTGTGGTGTGTGCTTGTGATGGCTTTTATAGTTTCGTATTCTGTGATAGCCATTCTTCCTTGAGGATCTACCATCATTTTGTTTCGGTTTTTGGGATTTCTTTTTAGAGGTAGTTCTATCCTTCCTTTTTCTTCTTTGGGAGTTCCCAATAACCATGCAATGTAGGTCTTTTTGATCTCTCGGGTTTGAAACATCCGACTCAATTTCCATTGGGTAGAAGGATTCTTCGCAACTAATAACAAACCTTCTGTCATTTTATCCAGTCGATGAACTATTCCGGGTCTTTGGATGATAGTTTTGTTTTGTATGACGATGGGTTGGTTTTGTAATTCCTTCCAATGGAATAAAATACCATTCAAGATGGTTGGTTCATTGGTTTCGCTTTGCCCGGGATGAACGCTTATATTGGGAGGTTTATGAATGATGGCTAAGTATTGATCTTCGTAAAGAATATTTAAATTCATCGGAATGGGGTTTATATTAACTGAAGATGAAACTTCATGAAAATCACATAGAACCTTCATGCCCTTTTCCAAACGAAATGAAGGTTTGATCTTTTTTTCTGGTAAAACTTTTCCCTGCGAGTCAATGATAGTTACTTTTTTGTTTTTGATGAAATTTTGTATGGTGTTTCGACTATATTGAGTTTGAAATTTTTGTTGAAGCCATACATCTAAACGTTCGCCGTTTGAATCAACTACCCATTCATATTCTTGATTTGAACTGCCCATTCCAAAACTATGGAATTAAGCACTAGCCTTGTTTTTCTGGCTTAGGGCATTTTCCTATTTCTTGTGCTTCTTTGAAAAGTTTGATTTCGTTTCGTAAGTATTGTTCTCGATTAAATTCGTTGTTTTTCTTTACTTGCACGGATTCTTTGATTTCATTGATGAGTCGTGGGTATTCTGCACGAATGATTTCGTTTTTCAAATAGGCTTCAGAAATCTTCAAGCAATCATCAATCGATAAGTTCAAAATTCTTGGGTCCTTTTTGCGGAGTTCTTCACATTTTCTTTCTACTTGTTCTTGGGAAATTTTGATCTTTTCTTGCATTTTTTCTTGGATGTATAAATTCACAAGGGTTTCTAATCGAACTTGCTCTATGATGTTTTTGATGACGGGTTTTTGATCAAACTTTTCGAGTTTTGCCGCTTGCTCTACAATCTTCATTTCTCTGAACTTTTGGTAGGCATTTTCGGGATATAATCCCATAATCAATTCTTGAATGGCTGGATCCTGAGGAATCCTCTCAGGATTGCACATCAATTCGTAGAGGGTTTTTTTCTCGGCATTGGCTAGTCTTGACGCTTTTTCAATATAGGTTTCATAGTAAGTTTCGAAATCTTGAGTGGTGATGGAATCCTTCCCTATAGTTTCGATATTTACTCCCTTTTCTTTACAAAACGCTAAAACAATGAAAATAAAAATAAAAATGATTAAGTGAATTTTTGTCTTCATTCAAAGCTCCTCAAATTTGTCTAAAAATTTTTTTTTCATAATTGAGCAATTGTTTTTTGTTTTTTATACGTCTTTTTCCCTTGAGAAACCAAAGAGTCAACGTCCTCTCCGTTTTTGATTTTCAAAAGCATTTGCAACTTCTCGATTAAATACTTCAAATCTTCTTGTGTCATAACAATTTTGACATCTTTGTAATTGAATTTTTTTTCTTTCAGATATCTGAGTCGAAGGGTGTCAATATAGATGTATTGGGTATTTCCAGGCTTGAGGTAGAAAGAGTCTTTGCTTTGTATCACTTTTAGCATTTTTTCTAACGGAACTTGGAAATACGATGAAGGCTTGATTTCGATTTCTCCTTTGTGTTCGGAGATGGATTCTATTCCCAATTCCGTTCCTATGGTTCGAATTTCTTCTAAGGTAATGAAAATCTTTGAGACTTCATCAGGCTCACCAAAACGATCTTTGAGTTCCGCCACCACATCATGAAATTGCTGTAGGCTCGTGCAAGTCTCGAATTTCTTATAGAACTCGATTCTTTCTCGAGTATTGGGGACGTATTTTTCAGAAATAAAAAAGTCAAAAGGAAAAGACACTATACAACGAAATTCTGGCTTGATGGTTTCTCCTTTGAGTTTCCTGATGGCATTTTCTAAAAGTTTCAAATACATTTCGTATCCCACTTGGATGATGTCTCCTGATTGTTCTTTTCCAAGAATGTTTCCAGCTCCTCGGATTTCTAAATCCCTCATGGCAATTTTGAATCCACTACCTAATTCTTGGTATTCTAATAAAGTATTGAGACGTTTTTGGGCTTCTTCGGTTAGAGTTTGCTTTCCTTTATGAAAAAAATAAGCATATGCCTGACGATGGGACCTCCCCACCCTTCCTCGAATCTGATAGAGCTGAGAAAGACCAAAACGATCTGCCTCATCCACAATCAGGGTGTTTACGTTCGGAATGTCGATTCCGTTTTCAATGATAGTAGTGGTTAAAAGTAAGTCATATTTTCCATCAATGAATTCACTTAAAATTACGTCTTTGTCTTTTTCATCCATTTTGCTATGTAGCAAGGCAATACGGATATTGGGAACCAGTTGGTGGATTTTCTCTGCGATAAAAGGCAAAGTTTGAATTCGATTATGAAGGTAAAATATTTGTCCTCCACGATCAAGCTCTCGTAAAATTGCTTCTTTCAAAATTTCATCAGAATATTCCAAAACATATGTAATCACAGGTTTTCGTTCTTTTGGTGGAGTATTGATAATCGACAAATCTCGTATTCCAATCAAAGACATATGAAGGGTTCTCGGAATGGGTGTAGCTGTTAAGGTCAATACATCTACAGTTTTTTTGATTTTTTTTAGTTTTTCTTTGTGCATCACTCCAAATCGTTGTTCTTCGTCAATCACCAAAAGCCCTAAATTGGGGATTACCACGTCATTAGATAAAAGAGCATGAGTGCCAATGATCACATCAATTTTTCCTTCTTTTAAAGCTTTTTTGACGTGTTGATTTTCTTTGTTGCTTCTTAAACTCGAAATCCAATCAATGTTTATAGGATAGTTTTTGAATCTTTCTCTGAAGTTTACAAAGTGTTGTCTTGCTAAGATCGTTGTTGGACATATAATGGCAGCCTGTTTCCCCCCCTCTACGCACTTAAACACAGCTCGGATAGCAACTTCTGTTTTTCCATAACCCACATCTCCACAAATCAATCGATCCATAGGTCTTTCTGATTCCATATCTCGTTTGACTTCTTCGATGGCACGAATCTGGTCAGGGGTTTCTTCGTAAGGAAATTCCGACTCGAAGATTTCTTGGAGTTCTGTGTCTGGCGGAAAGGCATGACCTTTTAGTTGCATGCGAGTAGCATAAAGTTCAAGAAGTTCTCTTGCGAATTCTTCTATGTTTTTTTCCACTTTTTCTTTGACTTTTTTGAAGGATGCTTTCCCTAAGTGATCCAATTTGGGATGTTCTTCGGGAGATAAATACCTTTGAACTAAAGAAATTTGATCCAACGGAACATACAAAAGATCCTCGTCGGCATATTCAATTACCAAACAATCTCGCTCTCTTCCAGCAGCTTTGATGCGCTCTAATCGTAAAAACCTCCCAATACCATGAGTTACGTGAACCACATAATCTCCTTCTTTAAGATCCAAAAAAGACTCAATAGGAGAGAGATTTTTTGAAGAAATCTTATATTTTTTTGCATAGGATTTCCCGAAAATATCTGAGTCCGTGAACAAATAAAAATCCAACGAAGGAAGAAAAAACCCATGGCTCAAAGGTGACTCCAATAAGCCAATCTCTTCGGTATTTTCAATTCCATTGACTTTTTTATGAGGGATTTGTTCGTTTTTCAAAATGAAAGAAATCCGATCCCCTTGAATCGAGGTTGCATAGCTGATATAAATTTTTGCTTGTTTCTTTCGCAGTTCTTCGAGCTTATGTTTGAATTCTGTAATCCTTCCATAAAAGCGGTTCGCCTCTTGCAAAAAAGTCTGCGTAATGAAAGGGTGATTTTTTTGATCTATATTGTGCAATGAATAAATCTTCAATGTATGTTCAAATTGATCTATATTAAAGTTGGTGTTAAGTATTTGTTCTACTTCCAAAACCACTTTTTCGGTTTTGTATTTTTCGTAAAAGACCTCGTATTCTCGCAAAATCCTTTCGTATTGTTGGTTGAATTTTTCTTCCTCGGCGAAGATCCAAAAAAAATGAGTTTCCAAATCCTCCCAAAAATTTTGCAGTGGGAAAGAAACTCCCACCAAGTTCAATAAACCGGGGAGATCCCGGGAATTATAAAGTGTTCGAGATTCCTCTACAAGAACCCAATCGGGTTTTCGTAAATCTTCCGGAAAGCTCAAAATCTTCTCTTTGAGTTGATTGAATTCTTGTTCATTCAGTAAAACTTCACTTGCCGGTAAGATTTCTACTCTTTCTACAGAATAAATACTTCGTTGGGTGTCCGAATCAAAAAAACGTAGGGACTCGATTTCATTATCAAAAAGATCGATCCTCACAGGATTGGGAAGCTGAATAGGAAAGACATCGATGATCTCTCCTTTGATGGTAAATTCTCCAGGATTTTCTACTTTTTCTTCCCTGTGATAACCAAAACCGATAAGGGTTTGAAGGAATTGAGAAACATCTATTTCTTGTTGAAGCTTGAGTTCTAATCCATAGTTTTTCCATAAGGATTTTGGAGCTATCTTTTGGATCAGTGCTTTTAGAGTAGTGAAAATGATTCCTTGTTTTCGATTTCTTATGGCATGCAGTGTTCGTATGCGGTGGCTTTCGATTTCCAAATTATGAACAGTCCATTCATACGGCAAACCATCAAACTCTGGAAGTAAATACAAATCATCTTGAGGTAAAAATAACTGGGTTTCGTAATAGAGTTGTTTTGCAAGTAAACTTTCTGGTAAAACAAAAACAATAAAGTCAATATTGTTTTTTTTCCCAAGGACCAAATTTTGATAATACGAGGCAACAAGCAAGGACCACCCGCTTTGAGGAAGAGCATATACTTTATTCGTCTTTTTTGCTGTTATCTCATTTTGTAAGTATTCAAAAAATTTTTTGAAAATTTCAGGAAGCATTTTTTCTCCTTGACATTTAGATTTTTCTTGCTTACCTTCGATATTTGATTAGAAGTATTTTAGTTTTTGGACATTGACAAAAAAAATTTAAGGATAAGATTATGACAAGATTAAAACAACTACATTTTTTTGTAATCACAATAACGTTATTCATCGCAAATCAAAACTTACAAGGACAAGCCCGACCCCAAGTTGCGGAAGAAGCCATTCAGGGAGCTCCTGTCGAATTCATTAACCGAACCAATCGACGTGCTTCTGATTTTGCACGAAATGCAGAGATCAACACCGGATCTTCTTTGGGTGAACAAATTTTACAAAACAACCAAGCAAGCACCAATCAGGTCCAAGTGATTCGCATTTTCGATCCCGATGTAGAAAAATACGGAGCTGATGTGATGATCATTCTTCCCGCAGCGGATTATGGTCATGTGCGAAGTATCATGAGGGTGGTTCAAGGATATTTGGAAAAAGCCTTCGAATACAAACCTGAACAATCACGTGTTTTATCAGAATTAGTGGTATTCTACAATGCCAGTCTTCGTTTGAAGCCTGAGCTCGTGCAAGCGAGCTATTCGGTGAATGTTTTGAACCAATTAGAGCAGCAAAAAATTGGGATTGATCGTTCATATCGAAATTGGGCTGGGAAAACTCAACTTCTCATTCCTTTACGAAAGAATGTTGTTCGTCCTGATCAGTCGGATTTGGATCGAGAAGAGATCAAAATCGTGATTGAACAAGAAAAATCCATCCCTCAAGAAAAAAAAGAAGAACTACGCAAAATTGATGAACAACGAAAACAAGAAGACTTACAAAGAATCGAACAGAAAGAACAAGAACTCATCAAAAAAGAAGAACAAATCCAACGACAAGAGCAGCAAATCCAGCAACAACAACAAAACATACAAAAACAAAAAGAAGATACCAACCGAGTCCTTCAAGAATTACGAAAGGACCCCGTAAAGAATGAACCTCAAATCAAACAAGAAGAACAAAAATTACAACAACTTGAACAACAGCAACAAGAAATCCAAAAACAACAAGAGCAGCTCCAACAACAAAAAGAACAAATCCAACAAGAAAAAAAAGAATTAGCAGAACAAAAACAAGAACTCAATCAACCTCAAACAACCCGTAAAGAAGAAGAACAAAAAGAAAACCTCCAACAAGCAGCCAAACAAGAAACTAAACCCGATGAAAAACTCGAAGCTCTTCAAAAACAGGTAGAAGAACTCAAAAAGGAACTCCAAAAAGAAAAAGAACTAAGTGATAATGTCATCAACGAAAAGATTGTGTTTTTAAAAGTAATTCGTTATAAAGATGGACACTACAATAATGAGTTATGGATGATTGATCCAAATAAAGACGATGCCTTGTTTCGAGGTCCTTTTACGAATATTTGTAGTAGGGAATTTTTGGCTGTAGATAAAGTAGGCATTTTTGTCGTGGGTTATGAAGAAGAAATCCCCGATCATTCTGTTCATTTCTTGTATTTACTTGATGCAGAAACCCTCAAAGTCAAAAAGAAATCCAAAGAGCTGGTAAGTTTCAACACCTTCATGGAGGTTCGCGATAACTTCATTTACGTTATTGAAGAGTATCAAGGTAAACACTACTTAGCACGTTTTGATTTTGAATTAAATCACCAAGGAAGGAGTTCTGCTCCTATTCACCCTCACTCCGAGGTTACGTTTTTCAGAGATAAAATTTACTTAACTGGTTCTGGGAATGCTCCTAATATTCCTATTCAGGTCTACAACAAAAATGATTTGAAGTTAATCAAAGAAATCAATCCGAAATTGATTACTGCTAGATAAATTAGTGGAAGTTTTTATTCTTCTTGGAGCTTCTTTAGGGCTCCTTTCTTTTTTGATTTGGCTCATCTTTGACGTAAAACTCAAGCACGAAAAAAAAGAGAAAGATCAAAGAGGGTTTTGTCCTATTTGTGGTCATCCCTTAAAAAAAGGGGAGCGACTACGTTCTAACCAGGTAGAAATCCCAAAGTTCGAAATTCGCACCTTTATCAAGGGATGTCCCTATTGCTTAGGAGTTTTTGATAGTCGAAAACGAATCTGTCCTGTTTGTAAATCCCAATTAGAAAAAGAAAACACCATCTTAGCGGTTTCCTATTTTGACAATCCCAAAAAGCTGATCATAAAAGGCTGCAGAAAGTGCTATCCAGAGGGCTATCAAGGATATGAGTCAAAATATCAATGACGTTTGATGAAAAAAAGTTTAATTAATCACTTATGAAACGAGCTCCCAATCGTCTTATCCATGCAACCAGTCCTTATCTACTCCAACATGCTTATAATCCTGTTGATTGGCATGTATGGGGGGAGGAAGCCTTCCAAAAAGCCAAAAGTCAAGACAAACCCATATTTCTTTCGATTGGGTATTCTACATGTCATTGGTGCCATGTGATGGAAAGAGAATCCTTCGAAGATGAAGAAATAGCAAACATTCTCAATACTTATTTTGTTCCCATCAAAGTTGATAGAGAAGAACTTCCAGACGTGGATCATATTTACATCACGGCAGTCCAAATGATGGGAATCTCTGCGGGATGGCCCTTGAATGTGTTTTTGACTCCAGACCTAAAACCCATCACAGGTGGAACTTACTTTCCCCCCATAAGGAAGTGGGGAATGCCTTCTTTTAAAGAGGTTCTGTGGAAAATCATTGATTTGTGGAAAAATCATCGAAGTCAAGTAAACGAAGTAGCTGAAAACATCACACATGCACTCCAAAATCGTGATGTTGACATTCAAAACATCAAAGTTTCTTTTTCTCATTTTGAGTCCATAATCGATTATTTTTATCTTTATTTTGATGCAGAGAAAGGTGGCTTTTTGGTGAATGGGAAAAACAAATTCCCACCATCTTTGAATTTATTATTTCTAAACCAACTGTATAGAAAGACACCCAATCAAAAAATTTTGGAAATGATTCAAACCACCATCGTAAAAATGCGAAATGGTGGGATTTACGATCAGATTGGCGGCGGCATATCACGATATGCTACAGACCATGATTGGCTTGTTCCTCATTTTGAAAAAATGCTTTATGACAACGCTTTGTTTGCTTGGATATGTTTAGAAGCATATCGAACCTTTCAAAAAGAAGTATTCTTAGAGATTGCCAAAGATGTGTTAGAATACCTATTACGAGACATGAAGCATCCAGAAGGAGGTTTTTATAGTGCTGAAGACGCTGATAGTGAAGGAGAAGAAGGAAAATTCTATCTTTGGACCAAGGAAGAAATAGAATCGATCTTAAAATCCTATCAGTACTCTCCAGAAGAAATCCAACAAGTTTGTGATTACTGGGGAATTCGTCCAAAAGGAAACTTCGAAGGAAAAACCATTCTTTCAGTAGTGGGAAAAGAAATCTCCAAAGAGCTCTTAAACAAAACAAGACAAATCCTTCTTTTGGAGCGAAACAAACGAATAAGACCTCATAGAGATGAAAAAATTCTCACATCTTGGAATGCCCTCATGTTGACCGTTTTATCTCAAATGTTGATTACTACACAAAATCCCGTATATAATCAAGCATTGCAACAGACTTTAAAGTTTATCTTTTCTCATTTAACAATCACTTCTGATTTTGATCACGATGCTCAAACGGGCTATTTTTATCGAAGTTATAGTAACCATCAAAAGAAGACAGCACCTTATGTAGGAACATTATCCGATCATGCGTTGATGGGTTCTGCATTGGTGGATGTCTATAAAGCAACAGGTCAAAGAGAATACCTCTACTATGCGAATAGGATTTTAAAGTACATACTAAAATACCATTTCGATCCTTCTGGAAAGCTCTTTGAAACTCGAGATGACGAAAAATACTTGATTGTTCGTAGTTCTGATTTTTATGATGGAGTAATTCCCTCAGGATTTTCTGCTACCATGCGACTTCTTGTCCAACTTTGGAATTTTGGTTTTGAAAGTGAACTTTATGAAAGCGTGATTAACAAACTGATTTTGAATTACTACCCAACTGCTGCGCAAAACCCTTTTGCGTATTCATTCTTTTTGATGAATGTTTTGAAGTTTTATTTTCTTTCTCAACAATTGGTGGTTGTCTATCACGAAAAACAAAATAAACTAACAGAAATCTGGGAACTAATTGGAAATAGTATAAGTAGTGAAACCGTATTAGGATATGTTGACGAATCAAAAGAACAAACCCAAAAAATCCCTCTGTTAGAAAATCATACCCGTTTGAATGATCTAACTACTTTTTATCTATGCGAAAACTTCGTTTGTAATTTACCGACAAATGACTGGGATTCCATCAGAGCTTCGATTCGATAGAGGTGATTAAAAATTCTTGGATTCCTTTTAAAAACATTTCGATGGAAATTGCCGTCAAAATCATTCCCATCAGTTTCTCCAAAGCAAAGATTCCTTTTTCCCCCGCATACTTTGCAATCCAATTCGAAGACAGAAGAATCATCAAAGCAAAAAAGCAGCTAAACAGAATGGCGAATAACCAAATCCAGGTTTTTTCGGGATTTTGATTTGAAAGTAAAATCACCGTCATGATTGCTGAAGGACCCGCCAACGAAGGCATTGCCAACGGGAATAAAAAAGGCTCACCTCTGGGAAGCTCCCCAAAAATATAAGAACCCTTCTGAGAAGTGGGTGGGAAAATCATGCGAATAGAAATCAGAAATAGGATGATACTTCCTGAGATTTTCAAAGAAAACTGAGAAATACCTAAATAATGTAAAATTTCGTTTCCAAAATACAAAAAGAGAATCAAAATCAACATGGCAAAGAGCACTTCTCTTGCGATGATCCATTTTCTTTTTTTTATTGGGATCTTTTCTAAAACAATCAAAAACAACGGGATGTTTCCAATCGGATCCATCACAAAAAACAAAATCAAAAAAGCAGAGGTAAAATCTTCCCAATGCATCTTTTCAACATTAAATTCAAATTTGGTTGTATATATGGCAAACGAAAAAAAACGTTAGGTAATGAAAAAAATCCTTCGTTCTATCCTAGAGGATTTGTTGGTTTCTCTTATTGTAGGTTATCTTAAAGTTTTAGTGAAAACATCGAATGTAATCATATTAGAAAAACATAATATTGAGTCTTTTCTTAAAAACAATCAACCCTTTATTTTATCGGCGTGGCATTGTAATGCTTTTGGAGGTAGTGTGTTGGTGCAAGACATGGATCTAACAATCATGATTTCTCAATCACGAGATGGAGAATTAATAGACAAAGTCGTAAAAAAATTCAAAAACCATAGTGTTCGAGGAAGTTCTCATCGGGGAGGTATCCAAGCCTTAAGGCAACTCATTCAGTTGGGAAAAGAAGGAAAACGCCTTGTTATTACTCCTGATGGACCCACAGGACCTGCCTTTAAAGTTCAATCAGGCATCATTACGTTGGCTTCAAAAACAGGAATACCCATCATACCATTTCATTATGAATCCACCAAACAAAGGTTAGCAAATTCTTGGGATTATCACAGAATCCCCTTTTGGTTTAATACCATTTTTGTTCGTTATGGTGAGCCCTTTTACGTTCCTAATGCTATAACAGATGAAGAGTTGAGTCATTACTCAGTTTTACTCGAAAGCAAAATGATGGAAAATATGGTGCTTACACAAGAAGCAAGGGATCAATACATTTCGAATTTAAAAACCCGATAAATTTTATGTCATTGACTATGCCTTGATAAAAAAGTTTTTTTCTTTTTGATATTGGATAGGAATTGGGAGAGATAGAATGGAAAAGCTGTCTTTGTATCATTTGTTAAAAGATACGGTTTCCACTCACGCAGAACGACCAGCCTTCTGGGTTCGTTTGGAGAAACAAGACTTTGGCGCAGTTTCTTATGCCAATTGGCGAGCTGATATGAAAAGTATCCAAGCTTTTCTCGTTTATGAGTTGGGAGTTAAAAAAGGTGACAAAATTGCTCTCCTTTGTGATAATCGATATGAATGGACCTTGCTTTGTTTTGCTATCGATACAATAGGATGTGTTGACGTTCCCAGAGGAACTGATGCAACCGAGCAGGATATTTTATATATATTAAATCATGCAGAAACTTCCATCGTCATAATAGAAAACGAAAAAACCTTACAAAAGTTAGTGAATTGTATTGGAGAGATACCTTCTGTGCAAACTATTATCTCAATCGAAGGCAGAGAGAAATACAAAAACTTCGACAAACTACTCCAAGAATTAGAAGAAAATCGATTACGTATCGGAAAAATTCAAAAACTTACGAATGTAAATTTTTACTTCTTGATTGATATCATTAATCGTGGTTATGAGTTACTTCGACTCAAAGGAGAAGAAGAACTCAGAAGAAGAGGAGAATCCATACAACCAGACGATTTAGCAACCATCATTTACACGAGTGGAACAACGGGAACCCCCAAAGGTGTGATGTTGACACATCGTAATTTTTGTTGGGAAATTGCTCAAATACAGCTTATTTCTCCTATAACAGAACAAGATCGAGTGGTAATCTTTCTTCCACCATGGCACATAGCCGAACGGGTATTGGAGTTTACTCTTATTGCTTGTGGTGCGAGTATGGCAAATTCCTCGATCATGACATTAGCTGCGGATTTACAAACCATCAAACCTACTTTTTTAGTTTCGGTTCCAAGAGTTTGGGAACAACTCTACAAAAGAATTTTCGAAAACCTAAGAAAACAACCCCAGAGAAATCAAAGAATCTTTCAGCTCGCTTTGCAAATTGCAGGTTTATATACTGATTCTTTGGATCACTTACTTGATCGGATTGCTTTTACAGAAGAAGAAACCCTCACCGACAAAGTCATTCGAAAAATCTTAGCTCTTTTGGGTTTTATCATAACGTTGCCATTTATCTGGATTGCAAGAAAAATTCTCTCAAAAGTACGAGATATTTTTGGTGGGAAGTTGAAGTTTGCATTGTCGGGAGCTGGAGCACTTCCGGTTCATATTGCTGATTTTTTTCGATACTGTGGAATTCCGATTATTGACGCTTATGGAATGACAGAAACCACAGCTGTGTGTGCAATGGGAAGACTGCCGATGCCCAAACGATTTTGTGTAGGACCTAGTCTTCCTGGAGTTCACATCCAACTCAGAGATGAATACGGAAGAATCATAACTAAACCTGGTGTAAAAGGAATTGCATGGCACAAAGGTCCTCATGTAATGAAAGGATACTACAAAATGCCCGAAAAAACCGCAGAAGTTTTACAAGATGGATGGTTAAACTCAGGTGATGTATTCGTATGGACCACAACGGGGGAAATTCAATTCGCAGGTAGAGCAAAAGACACGATTGTTTTACTCGGAGGTGAAAACGTTGAACCTGAACCCATTGAAGTTCGCCTAACCACAAATCCTTTCATACAACAAGCTGTAGTAGTAGGACAGGATCAAAAGTCTCTGGGAGTTCTGATCTACCCCAACGTAGAAAGAGTAAAAGAAGAATTAAAAAACAAGGCTACTCTGAGTGATAATACAGAAGAATGGAATCGTGTCAAAGAGGTCCAACAGTTTTTCTTAGATATCCTAAAAGAAGAAGTTTCTGCTAAAAATGGTTTCAAATCCTTTGAAAGAATAACTCACATATACATTCTTCCCAAAGAATTAAAGAAAGGGGAAGAACTCACCGAGACAATGAAGATCAAAAGAAACAAAGTATTAGAAAAATACAAAACCCAAATCGAAGAAATGTTTCGAAATTGAAATCATCAATACAAATAATTTACTTTGATAAGTGTTTTATTTTTATTTTTTGTAAATAATTTTGGTGCAAATTTTATTTCACATGAAAATAATAAGTAGTAATGTAAAATAGTAGACAATAGAGATTTTTTTATTTATTTGTTCTAATTGAATTAAAAATAAAAATCAATGATAATTAAGTGTGGAAGAAAATAATGGAAAAGATAATGAATGACAAGAAAGAAAACCAATTAGATAACAACGAAAGTTCTACAAAAAGAGTGCTTCATCGAGTAGCTAAACGTCGTCAAAGAGTAAGAAATAAGATTCTCGAAATTGCAACAAAAAGATTTGCCATAGAAGGTCCTGATAATGTAAAATTAGAAGGAATTGCTGATGAAGCTGACATATCAAGAGCTACCCTATATAGCCATTTTGCCTCCAAAGATGAAATCATTTATGAAATCATAAAACCCGTCTTAGAAGAAATCATACAAAAATACGAAATGATCATCAAAGACTTAGATAAATTAAGCACGGGTGAAATCTTTGATGAGCTAAGTGACTTTTACATCCATCTTTGGGAAAATTATGAGCTAGCTCTCCTTTTAGCACAAAAAATCTTAGAAAAAAAACCATATAATTTATTGCCTCTCTATGACAGAATGTTAGAACTCAAAAGAAAAATCCTCCAAAAGTTTGAGAAAGAAAAAAAATTAAAATTCCCTATAGACAATACTTATGACATTATTTTGAGCACATTAGTTCCTTTATTAAAAAACATTGCCCCTTTGCAAAATGGGAAAAAACTATTCAAATCGACATTAAAAAACATGCTATTTCATTAAATGATGATTGTTTTATCACCGGCTAAAACCTTAAAAAGGCTCACCATCCCACATGTTCAGCTAATTCAAAAGTACTTTACAAAGCCTAAATTTTTGGAAGAGGCAAAAGAATTAGTCAAAAAAATCCAAAAACTGAATGAAAAAGAATTACAGAAACTATTAGATGTCAGCTCTGCCATCGCAAAAACAAATTTTGAAAGGTATCAAAACTTTCCTTCTAATTTTGAATTTGATGAATCCTATCCCTCGATTTTTTTATTCTTTGGTGACGTATATAAAGGCTTTGAATGGGACAAATATACATATGAAGATTTGCTTTTTCTTCAAGATAATGTTCGTATTTTATCTGGTCTCTATGGGATTTTGAAGCCTTTTGATTTGATATACCCTTATCGTTTGGAAATGGGAACGGAGTTTAAAACATTTTCTCAAAAATTCAATTTTCAAAGTTTGTATGAGTTTTGGGGAGATAAAATCACCCATGCCCTCAACGAGGAACTATCCAAACAAAAGAATAAGCACTTAGTGAATTTAGCCTCTCATGAATACTTTCAAGTGATTGACACAAAAAACCTAAAATATCCCATTTTGAACATACATTTCCAAGAAAAACGAAATGGAAGATATGTAACGATAGCTTTGAATTCAAAAAGAGCAAGAGGGATAATGACGAACTGGATAGTAAAAAACAGAATCCAAAATCCAAATGATTTAAAAAACTTTCAGCTGAACGGATACCATTTTTCTGAAGAAAAGTCTGATGATAGTAATTTCTATTTCTTAAAAAATTAAAATTTACCTATCAAAAATCCACGAAAAAAACTTGTAAATCAGCCAAAAATAAATACCCCACAAAAAGGATCCCAAAAAGAAAGAAAAAATGATTAAAAATTCATCTGGGAATGCCAAATATATAATGCTAATGGGCATATTTGCAATGACAATTCCACTGCAATCTGTGATGCACTCAAATGAGAACAAATCAATTCTCGTAAATAAAAAAATAATGTGGAGTGATACCCCAACTAAAAAGGCAATTTTTTCATTCATTTTAGAAACTCAAAAAACTTATCGATTGTCTTGTAAAGAAAAACTCCTATGGGACTGATTAGAAGATTAGATCCTGTTGTGATTCACAAAATCGCAGCAGGAGAAGTGATTGAACGCCCTGCCTCTGTGGTAAAAGAGTTGGTTGAAAACAGTTTAGACGCAAAAGCCACAAAAATCGAAGTCTATACCTACAACGGAGGAATAGACAAAATCATTGTAAAAGATAATGGAGAAGGAATCCTCAAAGAAGATTTACCCCTCACCATCGAAAAACATACCACATCGAAAATCTATAGCCTTTCAGACTTAGAAAGTCTCACTTCTTTTGGTTTTCGCGGTGAAGCTTTGCATTCTATCTCAGCTGTATCTCTGTTAGAAATCCAAACAAAGCATATTTCAGAAACAATTGGAACTCACATGATAGCAAGAGAAGGAAACATACTCTCTCTAAAACCAGTATCCTGTTTGACAGGAACGAGTATAAGTGTGATAGATTTATTTTTTTCTACTCCCGCAAGAAAAAAGTTTCTAAAGAAACCTGCTTTTGAAGATCAAAAGATTTTTAGAGAAATCATGAAGTTTACTTTATCCCACCCCCACGTAGAATTTCAGTATTTTCGTGATGACAAGCCTATTATGAGCCTACCTTCAATGAATTTTTATGATTTGACAAAAAGAATCGAACTTCTTTTAGGTAAGGGGTTTGCAGATAAGTTACTACCAGTTTTTTATGAAAAAGAAAAAATCAAGGTTCAAGGCTGGATTGGAAAAGCCAACCTTCAAAATTCTCTTTCTGAATATCAATTTGTTTTTGTCAATCAAAGGGCCGTAGAAATCAAAAATCTTAGTTCCATCATCAAAAAAGCTTACGGACCTTTACTACCTACAGAATCAAAACCAATATACTTTTTGTTTTTTGAAATCCCTCCTTTTTTGATTGATGTAAATGTTCATCCCACAAAAAAAGAAATAAGAATACAAAATGAACAAGAATTTTACACTTTTACCATCGATGCCATCAAAAGAACCCTTTTACCCAATGTGCCTTTAAATTTAGATAGCTCTCCAAAATTCACGGAAAAAAACTTTGGGACAAGCCACAGTTCTCAGATCCAACCGATGATATTTTCCGAAGCTAAAACCTTTTATATGGAAAAAACCAAAAACCTCGAGATCCCGAAGCAACATCAACCAGAATTCCCCGAAAGAATCTTGGGTGTGATTTTTGGAACATACATCTTAGCAGCAAGCCAGAATGAGTTATTTTTCATCGATCAACACACAGCACATGAACGGATCAATTACGAAAAAAAGAGAAAACAAATCCTAAAGAACATCCACCAAAAACAAATCCTGTTATATCCTATTCATTTTCGTTTGACAAATGAAGAAAAAGAATTGATGAAAGAATTCGAAGAAGAATTACAACAACTTGGCTTTTCGTGGGAATTTTTTTCTGATAATACCCTTGTTTTACGAGAAATCCCAGATTTCTTAGAATTGGAGGAAGAAAAAGAACAATTTATACAAATCATCAAAAACCTGAGTTTAGGATATAATAAAATAGAACTCTATGATAGTTTCATTGCTAATAAAGCTTGCAAAGCTTCTATTAGAAAAAACGATCCTATTTCTTTAGAAGCCATTTCGGAGATGTTGATGAAGTTGTATCAATGTGAGGTTCCTTCGAGGTGCCCTCATGGAAGACCAACCATCATTCGAATTGACAAATCCGAAATCGATCGCTGGTTCTACCGAAAAGAAACCTACTAAACAATCTTTATTAATGATTTAATGACTTCTGCGAAGTTCATTTGATTTTTTGAGAACTTTATCTTTTGAATTTAAATTAAACAAGTGTATTTTTTTCACGAAGTTCGTAATAGGTGATTTAAAAAATTTCTTAATGCTTTGGCTCGATGACTGATTTGATTTTTTTCTTCTAATGTCATTTCGGCAAATGTCTTTTTTGTAGTGTATTCCTCAAAGATTGGATCATATCCAAAACCATGACTCCCTCGAGGTTGATAGATAATTCTTCCTTCAGTTATACCTTCGTAAAACTGAACAGGTTCATGTTCACTCCACTTAAAAGCTATCACACAAACAAATCGAGCTGTTCGAAGATAATGAGCAACATTTTTCATTTTTTCTAAAAGATATTGATTCCTCTGATTTTGATTCAATGACACGCCACCATAAATTGAGCTATAAACTCCAGGTTCGTGGTTTAAAGCATCAACTTCAAGTCCTGAGTCATCTGCGATTGTGGGAATCCTTGCAATGTGATAATATGCTTCTGCTTTTAGTTTTGCATTTTCGAAAAACGTTGTCCCCGTTTCTTCCACAACGAGCTCGATTCCCATTTCTTTTGGACTAAAAACTGGTATGGCATAGGGTGATAACAAATCTACAATTTCTTTAATTTTGTGCTCATTATTACTTGCTACTAAGATTCCTGATTTTCTTAACTTCAGTATGGGCATCACTTCATCATTTTAAATGACTCAACAGCATCACTAACATTAGAATAGATCTGAAATATTCGATTCAATAAAGTAATTTGAAGAACTCTTTGAACTTCTGGTTCAGTAATTACTAAACGTATATCTCCATTTTTCCTTTTCACTTTTCTTTCCATAGCAATCAGAATTCCCAAAGCAGAAGATGAAACGTGCTTAATATTACTCAAATCAATTACGATTTTGAAGTTATTTTCTTTCAGCACTTCTTCTAACTGTTTTTCGAAATTCGGTGTATCTATGTGTTGTATATTTCCCTTTACTTTTAGTATGATAACGTCACCGTCTTTACTTTTCGTTATGGACTCCATAATATTCCTCATCAAAATCTTCCAAAAAAATGGAAAGCACATGAACTTCTTTGATCCCTATCTCTTTTAACAACCTTGATACTTCATTTATTGTTGCTCCAGTTGTAACTGTGTCTTCTACTAATAAGTATTTATCTACATATTTAATTTCTTTTGTCAATTCGAAAGATGTTGAGATGGCTAAAAATCGTTCTAATTGTTTATTCTTACTTTGTTTTGTGGTTTTAATTTTAACTATATCTTTCCCCCATGGAACATTTGTCTTTTTTGATACCTGCCTTACGAGCAATTCTAAAACTTCATAAGAACGAGTATTCTTTTTGAATTTTTGTGAACCTATGAATCCGATTCGATTAGGTTGTATTTTTTTAACGTATTTTACAACTTCGCTTACAAATAAGCGATATACAGCTTTGTAATTCTGATACTTCCAATCGAGTAGAACCTTTCTTGTGTTTGAATTATATTCATATAAAGCATAGAGGGAGTCAAAATACAGAAATCTACTGGAACAAAATTTACATTTCCCATTGTGCTTTTTATGATAGCAAATTTCACATCTATTATTTGTTGACTTTTTTAAGCTACTCTTTTTGAATTCCTTCCAACAATCAAAACATAATGCTTCTTTACTTTCTTTTCCACATTCAACACAATAATTCGGAAAAAAGAAATTGAAAAAATCCATACAATTATGAAATATCTCTCCACAAAATAACAATTTCGAAGTTTTTTAGTATAACGTGAAAAAAATTTTGTTTTTACTTCAAGTTTGTTTCTGGATATGTTTTTCGTTTTTGAAAATCAAAGCAGAGATGCTTGTTTTTCCTGATGAATTAAAATTTTCCGCTCGAAACAACAAAGGATATATATTCACAAATATTTTTCAGCAAGAAGAAGATTATTTTATTGTCTATCTAGGTTGGGAAAAGCTGGAATTGTTATTTCCTCAACCACTTGCTTTTCGAAATGAAGTATTTTTGCTTACAGGTAGATGCATGGTGATGGAGGGCGATTTTCGTTTATTTCTGAGCTTAAAGATTTCTAATCGCATTGTGCTTGTCCCCTTCTTTCCTAACCATTTGAAAGACCATACTTTCGATGAATACCTTTTAAAAGTCTCAGAAGAAAAATTGATTGATACTCTTAGAAAGAATACATATAATTTAGAATTTTTATATGAGATTCTGGGTTTTACCATCCATCCCTATGCATACAGAAACGTTTTTTCTTGTAAGAAATTCGAGCTAAAAAAGAAAAATTTTATTTTGAAAAGTTTATAAAGTTATTGGAATTTTTATAAAAGAAATGTTTAAATCAATAATAATCCAAAAAACTAACATCCTCTTAGAAGAGATCTTGGTTGAAGTTGGATTAGCCACAGTAGGAACTCTTTTTTTTCATTTTCGTAAATCTCTAAATTCCCTTTTGTGATTAGAATAAACAAATTCTTTTTGCTATTTTTTACCTCATCACTATTGATAAATTCAATGAACTTTAAAAGCCTGTTTTGATTCCAAAGAAAATAGACGTATAGTCCCGATAAAAGAGTTTGTTCGTATAAATCATAAATACTCCAAAACTCAGGATAATATGGCAAATGAAAAATTATTTGGTTTATGATTTGATTCACACGATCCAAATTCAGGTTCATTTCAATTTGAGTTTTACCACAAACAAAAGGAGAGCGAACATTTTGCAAAAGTAACGACAATCCTTCATTTAACCATATGGGATAATGAGAACAACAATCCTCTAATATAGAATGAATGATCTCATGAAACACTACATAATCTGGAACATCGATCTGAAAATTAGGATCCTCTTTATCAAAAGTATAAAGGAGTGGGATGTGGATGTATTTTGTTTTTCGATCAAAATGAGCCAATGAGTCAACATCAAAAGGTCTATAATTTTTATAGGATTTATAGTTTTTGTAGATGATTATGTCGTATTTTTTAGGCACGATCTTTATATAAGGATAAGTCTCTAATAATTGCATGAAATGTTCAATAGATTTTGAAAGTTCTTGGATTCTTGCAGTATTTGTTTCTGGTTCGATGTGAAAATAAAATTGCACTTGTTGACGAACAACCCTAACTAAATAAAGGTTTTTTTCATTAGCAAACCAATAAGGTTCGCTTGATTTACAATATACAAAATAATAAGAAGCAAGTAAAAAAATGATCACAAACTTCTTCGTTTTGATTTTCATTAAATCCAATCTTCAAAAAAAATGTCTTTTCTTTTACATAAAAAATTAATGATTTAAGGAATCATTTAAAAATTATACTATTCTATGAAAATAAACTTTAAACAAAAATCCAATTTATTTTTTCTTTTTGTATTTCTTTTTAGCTTTGGATTTTATTTTTATTTATCTTCCCATTGGAACTTTTCTTTGAGTCTTTTATTTTCTCTTTTGCCCTCAACCATTATTATGTTGTTGGTGTGGGTTTTTATTCATTCCCCATTAGAGAAGATAGAAAATTTTCTACAACAGAGATTTTTGCTGAAGTTTTTTGTCTTAGTTTTGTTAATTTTGCTTTTATCTTTGCTTCCCTTTTTTTATGAAACCCCTTTGGGTTTGATGATTAGCTTGATGATCTTCAGCCTTTTTTTCTTTTTCAGTTCATTTTTCAGTGTTTACTTTCTCTCTTTGTTATTTTTTTTTGCTTTAATTCTTGTTCATCAATTGTTCTTTCTACAACAAGAAATAGTTCTTTCGAAGTGGGAAGAATTCCAAATCAAAAAGCAAAAAGAAAACCTAATCAAATCTCTTTCCATCGAAAAGAACCCAAAAGAACTAAAAATTTCAGATGAAAAGTATTCGCTCACCTTTGAAATTCCAACACAATCAAAATTGTTAACTTCTCACAATGATTTTCTCTTTCCGATTATTTTAGGAATTCAAAAAGAACAATCAGAGCTACCAATCATCTTTGTTTTTCCTATTGAAAAAAATTATCCTTCTTTTCTTTTTGATTTACGAATCCAATCGATTTTGAGTGAGCTGAAAAAACAAAATCGCATCGATGGCTACCGTTCTCAACAAATTCCGTTTTTAGAATCTCTTGGTTATCAAGATGTAAAGAATCAATTTTTTGTTTTTTATGATAACTTTTTTGCGGATTATGTTCAATTTGGTTATTATCTTATCCCACTAAACGAAATTATTATTGTTGTTTGGATACGAGAAATCACAAACCGAGGATTTCCCCATAGTCTTTTTGTCTTGGATTTTTTAAACAAAATGAAATTGCAAACTCAAGCTTTACCATCATCCTCCGAGTGAAGTCACAGCATTCACAGGTCGGAAATTCCGCCATTCTTCGAATTTTTGATATACCTTTCCGGATTTCAAAACTTCCCATACCTTCTCCGTTGCTTCTTTAAGGCTTAAGTTTTCGAAAAGAATCAATGCAATCGCTGTATTTATTGCCACAATCTTATTTTCCACTTCTGTTCCTTCACCTTGGATGATTCTTAGGAATCTTTGTTTTGATTCTTCTCGATCCTTCACTCGTAGTGAGTCTAAACTCTCGGGTTTTATTCCAAAATCTTCTACATTAAAGGTTCCATAGCGCGTGATTTTTCCTTCTTCAATCTGAACATAATCCGTTGGAGAAGCCACAGAAACTTCATCCAAACCGTCGTGGGAATGAATTACATAAGCATTTTTTCTTCCCAATCCACACAAAGCTTCAGCGATAGGTTGCATATACTCTTTACTAAATACCCCCATGATTTGGTGTGTTATCGGTGCTGGATTTGTGATGGGTCCTAAAATATTAAAAATCGTTCTAACTCCTAAGGTTCTACGAACGGGTGCTGCATACTTCATGGCAGGATGCCATTTGGGAGCAAACAAAAAAGTTATTCCAATTTTTTCTAGGCACTCTGCCGCTTCATCTGGAGATATTTCTAAATTAATGCCTGAGTCTTCTAAAACATCCGCAGAGCCCGTAGCACTCGAGACAGCTCGATTTCCATGCTTTGCTACTTTATAACCCATAGTAGCCATTACAACAGCAGAAATTGTAGATATATTCAACAAGTTGGCATTGTCACCACCAGTTCCGCAAGTATCTAATATTTCTTGTTTTTCTCGGATGGGCCAGCGGACCGCCGCTTTTCGCATTGCTTTGGCAAAACCTTCAATTTCTTCACCTGTTTCTTTTTTCATTGCCAAAGCTACGAGTAATCCTGCAGTTCGAATTTCTCCTGCCTCACCCGTCATGATTAAGTTCATAACATGATACGCTTCTTCTAGAGTTAAGTGTTGATGATTCATTACTTTTTTAAGATACTCAACCATAATCTCTCCTTTGTGTAAGTTTTATTTATAAGGTGGCAATAATAGCTTGTAGTTTGTAATTAAATACCGTAAACCAGAAATAATAGTTATAATAGTTGTAATAAACATCAAGTAATATGGTACAAATGATGACAAAATCCAAAATAAATCCGTATATTCCCCCCTGATAAAAGCAAGAAAGAATTCGTTTGCAATTTCAAAAGTGAAGTATCCTGCTTCTTTTTTTTGTAAGTAAATTTGATTGATGGTATCTCGTTGTTTGTAGGTAATTACTAAAAAGCTTAACAAAACCACAATGATACTGAACATCTGAAAGGCTGTTTTGACTTTTCCGAACACGGAAGTTTTCAAAGGAGTTCCTTTTCTAATTGCTAATGTCCTTAGAAGGGTTATTAGTAAATCCCTTGCAATGATGAATAACACCATCCAGAGCTCAACTTGTTGAGTCATGAACAAAAAAGTAATTAATGCTCCTACAACTAAAAATTTATCTGCTAATGGGTCTAGGAATTTTCCCAGTTCCGTTTGTTGATTCCATTTTCTCGCAATATAGCCATCAATCAAATCACTCAAAGATGCCCCAACAAAAATAATAAACCCCCATGTCCGATGAGTTTCCTCAGGTGAAACGATCAAATAGATAAAAATAGGAACCGATAAAAATCGAAAGTAAGTCAGTATATTCGGTATAGTAAATTTTTCTTTATTACGGAACTTCATAATAGCGCACCCACTTCCGAAAGTATCCTTCCAGTATAATCATAAGATACGAATCCCGTGATTTCAATAGGATAGAATTCTCCTAATTTAGGTGGTTCCTTTTTTTCCTGTTTCCATTGCTTGTAATCGAAGGAAACCACAACGATATCATCTATTTCTGGTGCTGATTGAGGTCTTCGAAAGTATAATTCATTGGGCTTGATTCCTTCCAAAAGGGAATAATATATTTTTCCAACATGATTTGACATTATGTCTCTTAGAATTTCGTTATAGAAGTTTTGAATTTCATTGATTTTATTCTTTATCTCTTTCCTGTTGATTTTACTAGAAAATTCATACGCTTGAGTTCCTTCTTCTGGCGAATAAGCAAAGAAAGTTAGATGTTCAATTTTGGTTTCTTCGATGAACCTTTGGATAAGTGCGATGTCATGAGCATCTTCTTCTGGAAAGCCAATCAAAAATGTAGTTCTGATTTCCAGATCCGAAAATAAATCCCTTGCCATTTGAAATAAATCTTTAAAAAACTCATAGCTCCCATAACGATTCATTTTCTTTAGAACCTTCTCTGATACATGTTGAATTGGACTTTCTAAATAAGGAACTATTTTATAAATTTTTCTTTTATGGATTTCCTTTAAGATCCTCATAGTTTTCTGATCTGGATACATATAGAGTAGTCGTATCCATTGAATCCCTTCGATTTCTTGAATCAACTCGAGAAGATCAACTAACTCATTATAGTGGCTTCCATAAGAATTTGTATCTTGACTGACTATGCAGATTTCTTTGATACCCGTTTGAGCTAAAAATCGAACTTGCTCTAAAATTGATTCTTTTTCAAATGATTGAAATTTCCCCCGAAACAAAGGAATAGCACAGAAAGCACAATTGCGATTACAACCTTCAGAAATCTTCACTGGTGCGTAAAACTTCTTCTTGGCTTTGAGGGTTTCCCAGAGCTCAACATAATCAGAAGGTTTTTGTATCTCCAAATGGAAATGGGTCTTTAGGATTTCCCCAGTTTTTCGATATTGATTGGTTCCAAAAAATAGGTCTATCTCCGGGATTTCTTCTTTGATTTCTTTTGAGTATCTTTCAGAAAAACAACCTACTACAATTACTTTTTGATCTTTGTTTTTCTCTTTGAGTTTTTCTTTTATTGATATGGCTCGGAAAATTTCTTGTATGGTTTCCTTTTTTGCCTCTTCGATAAACGCACAAGTATTGATGATATGAAAATCCGCATCATCAACGTGCTTTGCTTTAGAAAATCCTTCCATCAAGAGGGAAGTTTCAATGTCTCTGCTATCAGCTTCATTTTTTGGACAACCTAAAGTGGTTAGGTAATATTTCATTTTACTGAGCAATTTCTACTTTTTCATCAATTTTGTATTTTGTTGGATCTATGGGGTCTTGAATTTTAACAAAGGATAGCTTTACTATTTTGCCAGGAGGTCCTGCAATTTTTTGAGGCAAATCATCCCTTCGATAACGGACTCCCGCTCCGTTGCCTATTTTGATGTCCAAACGTGTATCGGCTTCTAAAATGCGCAAATCTCCCTGTTTTAAAAACATCCCACGAAAGTTTTTCCCATCAGAAACCCATTCCATATACGTATCTTGAATGATTTCTAAAACTACCACAATGGCTTTTTGAGTTACAAATTCTTTTGACTGAGCAGTTAACTCTACTTGCACAACTTCATCAAGAATTTCTTTTACAGTAATTTCGATTTGATTCTGATTCTGTTGAATTTCGGGTATGAGGTTGCTCAAAACTATGGTCTCTCCCTCGTTTCCTTGAAGATTATATTTTTGGTTTTTGTATTGAACCTCAAACCATACGTTTTTATTTTCTTTATCTAACTGGATTTGGTTCAAACAAAGTGATATCTTATCCAATCCAGCCACATTGATTTGATAGTTATATTCGAAATCCACATTGGAAAAATATGGCTTATCTGCAACAAGCTCAACTGTTCGCAACTCTCTTTGATCACAAGGAATCTGCTTCGATGTTGTTTCGAAGATTTTACTATTCTCTTGGAAAAAATCAATAAAATGATAAACCAACAAGACCAATAAAACCATAGCAGATATGAAAATGGCAATCTTTAGAATTAAACTTGAATTTTCGAAAAATGATGGTTTTGTTATCTGTGTAAGTTCTTTAATAGGTGTATCATTCGTCTGAACTCGGAGGTTTTTATATTCATTGATAATTTCATCAGGATTGAGACCCAAAAATTCCGAATAATTTCGCAAAAATCCAAGGACATAGGTCTCCGAAGGAAATACGCTATAGTCTTCTTTCTCTAAAGCTTCTATAAATTTTGGCGAAACGAAGATATGAGCATTTACATCTCTTAAGGTATACCCTTTTGCTTCCCGAGCTTTTCGTAATTTATCACCTAATTTACCAATACTTGCCATTGGTTATTCCTCCGACACTAAAGGGTTTAATACTACCCTTGCATTCTCTGGTGGTTGATATTGAAACAATTTGCCTTCAATCTCAAGCTGTGTTTGGATATTGGAAAATTCTATTGTCACTTTGGTTCCAAAACTTCCTTCTGCAATGGCTTTCTCGATAAAAAATGTTTTGGGATTCACAAATAATTTCATTTTCTCGTAGCCACCAATTTTGACCTTTTGTTCCAAATCCAATACGTAGTATTTTTTTCCATCAATTTCTTTGGGTTGTTGTATATCATCAAATTTATAGTGATATTTTTGAAATAAATGAGACACCCCCCTTCCTGGCATCACCGCAAAAATGGGTTTGTTGTCCTCGTTCTTTACTTGAAGTTGCAAATCCTGTTTCCCCACGAGGTTTTGTTTTCCAACCACTATCCAGAGGATTTTTCCATCAGATATCAAAAGATCCCCAGCTGGTTGATGGAATTCAAAACGAACACGTCCTCCTTTTTTGTAGTAAGCCACCCCCGAAGAAACTCTGTTTTTTGTGATGATTTTAAAATCAGCTCGATAATTTTCAAAGGACTCATATGTTTTGATGATTTCCTTCACCACCATTGAATGGGACATCCAATTGTGTGGTGGGTTCGAATAGAGGGAAAAACCAAAGAGAAAAACAAAAAATAGCACTTTCTTTTTCATAGAAACCATGACAAGAAATCACTGTATTCACTGTAAACTAAATCAATTTTTTTTCTTTTTTTCTTTCGTAAATCTTTTTCTTTTAATCTCTTTTTAGGATTTCTCTTGGTTTGTTTCCAACAGGAGGACTCAAATAACCTATTTTTTCTAAGTGTTCAATGATGTTGGCAGCTCGATTATACCCAATGCGTAATCGTCTTTGAATGTAGGATATGGAAGTTTTGCCTGTTTCTGTGATGATTTTCCATGCTTTGTCAATCAACTCTTCATCGATGCTTTGAATGTCATCTATCACTTCCTCGGGATTTGTATCGGGCAGTTCTATGAACTCTCCCGCATCGTACTTTTGGGTTTCTTTTACGATTGAATCAATTTCTTCTTCTGTGATGTTGGGTGCTTGAACGCGGATGGGTGTAGTGGATGCTGGAGATCGATATAGCATATCCCCTTTTCCTAAAAGGGTTTCAGCTCCATTTGCATCCAAGATAATCCTTGAGTCTACTTTTTGAGCCACCTGAAAACTTATCCTCGCAGGACAGTTCGCTTTGATTAATGCTGTGATTACATCCACTGATGGGCGTTGGGTAGCCAAAATCATGTGGATACCCACAGCTCGTGCTTTTTGAGTCAAACGAATCATGGATTCTTCAACTTCTTTAGGTGCCACCATCATCAAATCCGACAACTCATCAATGATGATAACAATATAGGGAATAATCCTACCCTTTATCGTGCCTTTCTGGATTTTTTCATTGTATGAGCGAATGTCTCGACACTTCATCAAAGAAAATAACTTGTATCGATTCTCCATTTCTTCGACTGCCCAATGGAGAGCTTTTTCCGCCAACTTCACGTCAATGATTACGGGATATAAAAGATGGGGGATTCCCTCGTAAAGCTTGAGTTCCACCATCTTGGGATCAATCATCAAAAAACGAATATACTCCGGAGAATATTGAAACAACAAAGAAGCTATAATGGAGTTAAGAAAAACCGATTTCCCTGAGCCAGTAGCTCCAGCAATCAAAAGATGAGGAAGCCTTGTTAAATCAATATAACGAGTCTTTCCTAAAACATCCTTGCCCAAAGGGATATTGATGTCTCTTTTCTTCGAGAAAAATTCCGAGTCTTTTTGGATGAGTTCTGATAAACTAACAAATTCTCTTGTGCGATTTGGAATTTCTATTCCTATCGTGCTTTTTCCGGGAATAGGAGCCACAATCCTCACAGAATGTGCTGCCAAGTTCATTCGGATTTCATCCTGAATCCCCAAAATCCGACTCACTCGAACTCCTGGTTCCAATCGAACCTCATACATGGTAATCATAGGACCACGCGTAGCTCCCACCACCTGTCCTTTGATACCATAATCCATTAAAACCTGCTCCAATTTCTTCCAGTTTTCTTGAACCTCATGCTGGAACTCCAAAGAAAACAAAGAAGATGTTTCCATCTTTTTCAAGCTTTGTAAAGAAAGTTTATAAATAGAATTTAATTTTTCACTAGACAAAATTCGACTTTGTAGCTCCTTGATTTTTTGTTGTATATTCTCTAATTGATTTGGCTTGGCTAATTCTTTTTCTGATTTAATTTCTATAGGAACTGGAACTTCTATGATTGCTTCAGTTTGATTTGATTCCTCCAAAAATATATTTTTCGCATTGGCTGGTTCGAGCTCCGATGATAGAGAAATTACTTCTTTTTGTGTTTCATACGATTTATTCGTTTGATCGTTTTGAACGTTTTTGTCCTGCACCTTTTCTTTAGCGACAATTTGAGTTGATACGGGTTTAGTTTCGATTTTTTGATTTGTGAATTCTTGTTTTAAATCTCTATGCTTGGGTAGTGTTGTAATCATAAAATTGAGTTCAGAATCAAAATCAATATCATCGAAGAATTTCGTGATTGAGTTTTCGTCATAATGAAAACTTAATTTCTTTGTGGTAAAGACAAAGCGATCTTTTTCGGGATCAAAAATGACATAAAAACTTTTCATAGGATGTTTTTCGTCATCATTAATATTATCTGTTGTGTTTTTTGATACCATCGCACTATAGTTTAAATTTTCTTTTGAGTTTTTATTCATCTCGTTTTTGTTTGTGGCATTGGTAGAAAGTGCTTGAACAACATTTTGATTGAATTCTTGGATTTCGTTTTTCGTTTTTGTCGTTTTTGAATCTTGGCTTTTGTTTTCATTATCGATTTCTCTTGTTATTTCTATTTCTTCTTCTTGATTCAGCTCCTCTAAAGGTATCAAATCTTGAAGGATATTTTCACTTCTACTTTCTGTTTGTTCTGATTTAATTTCCCAATCAAAAAAAGTTTTCTTTTCTTTTCTAACTTGGTTTTCTTGGTTTTCAGGGAGATTTTTATTGGTATCTCGTAAAGTCTGAAATTTAAAATCTTGTGGACGAAACAAAAGATTTTTTAACCAGACAAAATCCTTATTTTCGAATTTTTGAGCAATTAACTTCCAAAAACTTTTCCAATTCAAGCTTGGCAAACTACGGAAGAAAAGATAACTCACCCCTAAACCAAAAAAGAAAAATGCGAAAAACACAAATCCTAACTTCCCGAAAAGAAAAGAACCCAAATTATATAAATGCAATCCTATAAAACCATGATTTTCCCAACCAAAAACCTTCATCAAAGCACTACCAAAAATCAAAAATAAAAGCGTTCCCACAAATCCATTCTTTAAAACCTCAAGTTGCGATAGAAGATAACTTCTAATAGAAATAAGAATAAAAAAAGGTCCGATGAGGAAGCTCAATGTTCCAAACAAATCATAAAGAATGCGATTGATAAAATATCCAACAATACCTGAATGCTCTTGTAAGGATAAATCATTATTTAAAAAAAAATTTCCAATCAAAAGAAGCAGCCCCACAAAAAAAAACAAAAATTGAAATACACGAGAAGTTATATCTCCTGATTTTGTTTTGGAGGCGATCTCAGAAAGAAATTTTTCCCAAAGAATCATACTTTATTTTCGATATTTTTTGATAATAACGTAAAATGGAAATCTTAGCTTAATCAAAAAAATGAATTTACATATTTTTTGAGTTCTTATTTATAGAAACAATGGAATGGGAAGAATTTTATCAAGAATTATACCAACGTTTTCCACTACTTCTTGAAGTAAAAGATCAACTTGAGCTTTTTTGGAACGAAGCTCTTTTGAATTTAGATGCTGAGGATCAAAAAGCTTATCTGCAGTTTTTAGAACAATTTCAACCCAGAAATATAACTGAATTTATTTTGTTTTTCTACTTTTTACATTCAGGTTGTTTTTATATGAACCTGAAGTATAGGGATATTTCATTCAAAGAATTTGGGGTCATGTTTTCTTCTAAAGAAAATTTCTTCATCAAACAAAAAGAGTTTACTTTTGGGAAAATTCAAATCGTTCTTATCTTTCCACAAAGAAGTGATGAAATCCTACCCCAGCTCCTAAAGAAAGAATTTTACCCCACCATCAAAAGGATCATGGTTCGAAATCCGATTTTTTTATCATCCAACTACTTTGATTACATTGAAATAGCCATCGATTATATTGATAACATCATTAAACCATATTTGCAAAAAAATATTCCTGTCTGTATTTCTCACTTCAAGTTTGAGCAACTTCAAAAGTATACTCAAAACATTCGGATTTTTGGACTACATGAATTGGTTCTCGAAATCGACAAAGTAATCCGTTCAAAATTCAAAAAACGAGATATTGGAATAGCGTTGTCATATGATTCCTACCTCGTCGTTTCCGTTAATGCAAGGAAAGACGTTATTTATCAACGATTTAAAAATCTATTTATCGAAGTATCCCATGTCTCTCACTTGGTTTTAGATTATGAGTTATTTATCGAAGAGTTATCATCACCTAATGATTCTGTTAGAGAAGTGTTATTAAAGCTCAAGGTTTAGTTCTGTTTGATTTTCGATGTCGTATCATTAATTTTGATTTGACATTGGTTTTTAAGTATCGAAATTCAAAGAATGTCAACAAAAGAAACTTTATGGAAAGGAAGAAGTGAGGGAAAACTCCATCCTCTTTTAATTAAGATTGGAGAGTCAATCTCTTTAGATATAAAACTTTATCGAGAAGATTTAAAAGGTTCGTATGCTCATGCAAAAATGCTAAAAAACATAGGACTACTTAGTGATGAAGAAGCTCATCAAATCCTCGATGGTTTAAAGAAAATTCAAAAAGAAATCGAAAATCAAGAGTTTCCGCTTTTTCCTGAGTTAGAAGACATCCACACCCATGTCGAAAATCGGTTAAAAGAACTGATTGGTCCAATTGCAGGAAAACTTCATACTGCTCGATCACGAAATGACCAAATCGCCGTAGATACCCACTTATTTGTAAAAAAGGTTTCTTTTGAAATTTTAAATTCTTTATATCGATTGTGCGAAGTCATAGTCTCTCGCTCAGAAGAGTTGATGGATGTGATCATGCCTTCATACACACATTTGCAGGTGGCACAACCAGTTCGTATGTCTCATTATTTGATGTCGTATTTCTGGATGTTTTTACGAGACATAGAAAGAATGATGTTTGCCTACCAACAAGCAGATCGACTCCCTTTGGGAGTGGGAGCAGTTGCAGGAGTAAACTACGAAAACGATCGAGAGTTTCTCAGAAAGGAATTAGGTTTTTCTGATTTTTATGAAAATTCCATGGATGCTGTATCAAGTAGAGATCATATTTTCAATCTTTTGTATGCTGTTGCCATGATTTCTCTTCATTTATCACGTTTGTGTGAAGAATTGATTTTATATAGCAGTGTTGAATTTAATTTTTTGGAATTTCCAGATGAACTCACAACAGGAAGTTCCCTCATGCCACAAAAGAAAAATCTGGATTTGGCAGAGCTCATTCGAGCAAAAAGTGGAAGGTTGATTTCAAATCTAAATACCCTCATGATTGTTATGAAAGCCCTGCCATTAACGTACAATCGAGACCTACAAGAAGACAGAAAACCACTGCTTGAGTCCGAAGAAGTGATCGATCTGATTGAAGCTACAATACTCTTGATATCCCACTTCAAAGTAAAAGAAAAAAATTTAGAGAATTCCTTACATCAAGGATTTGCCACGGCAACGGATTTAGCAGATGCTTTAGTCGTTGAAGGTAATCTTCCCTTTCGAGAAGCCCATCACATCGTTGGAATGTTGGTAAGAATTTGTGTTGAAAAGTCTTATCACTTAGGAAATATCCCAAAGGAAATCAGAAGTCAAATCCACCCTTTACTGGGAAATGATGAATTTTATTTTCGAGCCATTGACCTCAAACTAAGCACAGAAAAAAAGAAAAGTCGAGGTGGAACGTCACTATCGAGAGTAAAAGAACAAATACAGCTAGCCAAAAAAAGACTCACAGAAATCAAAAGTCAACTTCCAGAAAAACCCAATTTGGATCTGGACTAATTAGACTAAATGGAACAAATTGAAATCTACAAAGAAATATATAATAAACTTACAAACATCACTAAAAAAGAAGACATAGATCTCATCTTAAATGACATAGAAAACCTTCCAGAAAAAATTTCCGAGTCAATAATTCAATTTATTGAAGGTCTTCATAAACCATATTTGATGCCTCTGTATTTTTTATCATTATTAAGAATCACCAAGCAGACCATTCTTATCAAAAATGATCTCCTTAAGAATTATAATTATTACTTCCAAGTTTATCAAAGCTTACGAAAAAAAGAGTTAGAACTCATTACCGAAGAAGAAAAAGAACTACTCAACGAAATTAGCGAAACCCTATATAGATTAGATGAAATCAAAAGTAAATCAGAAAAAGCGATTAAAGAACTTTTATTCATCATAGCAAACGAGTCTAAAAAACAAAAGAAGTTCTTATCCCCCAAAGAAATGAGAACGAATGCATATTTTCTTTTCAAAATCAATGAAGAAAATTATTCTATTATCTATCCCCATTACGAAAACTTGATAAATCTTTTTTTATCCATGATTGATGAAAGAAAACTACAAAGTGGTTTGCTTCGACTTATCCAAAGAGTTCTACGCAAAGAAAAACTGTAAATCATCAAAATTCAAAAAAAAATATAGACATTCAATCTTATAACAAAAAATTGCATATTATATGATAAACCCAATTGATTTAAGAAAAGGAATGGTAATCAAAGTTGATGGAGAATTGTATACTGTTACTTTTTCTCAGTTTGTTAATCCTGGGAAAGGCAGTGCGTTTGTCCGAACTAAGATCAAACATATCAAAAAAGGGAACATTGTAGAAAGAACGTTTAAATCTTCAGAAAAAATTGAAGATGTGGAATTAGACAAACGAACTATGACTTATCTTTATAGAGAAGGTGATAATTTAGTCATGATGGATCAAAATGATTATGAACAATTCAACATCCCTGTTTCACTATTAGAAGATATTTTACAGTTCATCAAAGAACAAATGACGTTTGATATTTATTTTTATGAAAATCAGCCGGTGAGTGTTTCTCCTCCAACCTTCGTGGAATTAGAAGTAACTTATGCAGAAGAAGGTGTCAAAGGAGACACCGTTGGAACTGCATGGAAAAAGGTTCAAGTGGAAACTGGAGGCGAAATCCTAGTCCCCATTCATATTCGACAGGGTGATATTATCAAAATAGACTTACGAGATTTATCCTTTGTTGAACGAGTAAACAAATAGAGGTTTTTTATGTCTATCATCGAAAATCTTTTAAAAACTAAAGAGAAAAAAGTTTTTTTCCAAATGGGGGGACAAGGAAGTCCCTGGTATCGAGAACTAAAAAAAATATATGATACCCAAGAGTATAAAGAATTTTTCTTTCATTGCTTTGATTCTTTAAATGAGTTAAAATCACTTACATCGAATGCAATTGCAACTCCAAAAGGTATTCATCCTGAGCTCTGGCTTAAAGATGAGTCAACCCTACCTGAAGAAGATTATCTTTCTACTGCGGGTATTTCTTTGATTATGATTCAAGTAACACAATTAGCATATTTTGAGCAGCTTCGAACTAGATATCCTTTAGAAAAAATATTAGAAATTGTAGCCGGAGCTACGGGACATAGTCAAGGTTTGATCTCCATCACATTAGTTGCTCTGGGTCTAGATGGAAATGATTACTACGAAGCTTTGCGTTTTTATATGAAATACATTACTTATTTGGCGTTGAGATCACAGGAAGTTTTCCCTTATTTAGAGCCTTCTGAAGAAGACTTAAAGTTAGCCCATGAACTCAAGCTAAGTGATCCTTCCCCTATGGTAGCAGTTTTGGGATCCGATCATTCTACCATCAAACATTTAGTCGATGCTTTCAATCAAAAATACCCAGATGAGCCAAGAATCTATGTTAGTTTATACAACTCGCCAACAAATCGAATTCTTTCTTCGCATAGAAAATCACTTTTATTATTTTATAAAGAAAACCAAACTTTTTTTGCAGAACATAAGATTCGATACATCTTCTTAAAAACAACTTGCCCATTTCATAGTCCTTACATGGAAGAAGCATATATAAAATCATTAGAAGATGTAAGAAAACTTAATTTCTCTTATGACACCAAAGACTTTAAAATCCCCATATATACTTTTGCAACAGGTGAAGATTATCGAAATCATAGTGATCTTCTGAAAATCATGGGGAAAGATTTATTGATTAACACATTACATTGGGATAAAGCTATCCTTCCAGCTGTCAATCATCAAGTAGGATACATTATTGATTTTGGACCAGGGAAAACCAGTCAAAGGTTAACCACAGAAAATCTGGAACATTTTCAATCAAACATACCTGTTCTTACGATGTCTAATCCCAAAGAAGTTAAAGAAATTTTATAAATTTTTAATAATGAAAATTTGCGTTTTTTTAGGTTCTAAAACAGGGATGAATCCTATTTTTGGGAAAAAGGTAGGAGAACTATGCGAAGAAATTTCGAAACGAAAATTTGAGATTGTTTATGGTGGTGGTAGCATTGGATTGATGGGCTTGCTCGCTGATACTGCTATTCATTACGGTATTCCCATTTATGGTGTGATTCCTTCGTTTTTAGCTGAAAAAGAATTAGCCCATCAGAACCTCAATCAAACTATCTTTGTCAATTCCATGTCAGAAAGGAAAGAAAAAATGATCGCCATGTCGGATGCTTTTTTGGTTCTCCCCGGTGGAATTGGAACAATGGATGAATTTTTCGAAGTTTTTACTTACAAACAATTACGATTGATTGATAAACCGATCGCTATTTTGAATACAAGCGATTATTACCAAACCTTCAAAAAGTTTCTCGTCGAAATGGTGAAAGAAGGATTCTTAAACTTAGAAGATTTTGAGTCCCTGATCATTAGTGCATCAATCCCTTACATATTAGACAAGTTTGTTGAGTTTTATAGTTAATTGGTATTTGATGTTCCTCTTTTTTCTTCAATGACTTTCACTTCGGAGGTAATGTCTCTTTCTTTTCTCAGACCTTCCTTTTCGTCAACTACGTAATAATATTTTTTTTCTTTAGGCTTCAATAAGTATCTGATGACTCTATAAACCAAGTAAGCAATAACGATGTAAAGTATCCATCTTAGCATAATTATTCTCTAACATTTTTTTTGTTTAAAACTACGTCAACTTCTACAACTTCTCCGGCTCTCACTTTGATAAAGCGATTTTCCAAATCCACGTTCTCCAAGAAAGAAAGTTTTAATTGATAAAAATCACTGGGAGGTAAATTCAAAAACCAGAAAGAACCATTTTTTGTAGTTTTCATTTTGTAAATCAAGTTTGTTCCAGTGATGGTTGGCATCCAAACTTCATATCCTGCTAAGGGTTGTTCAAAATTCTTGTAAAACACTTTTCCTTTGATAGAACCATAATTTGCTAAGCTTACCACCACCATTTCTTTTGAAGTTTTGTTCTTTTCTACTCCAATGACTTTTTTTATCACGGGATAATCATCTGCTTCAATTTGAATCTCATGAACTCCTACAGGAACTTTTTTTATGATGATATATGCCACTTGATTTTTATAGACTTTACCTTGATATGAATACACTCCTAATGGTATTTCATCGTCTAATTTTTTTTGTAATTCTTTTTCGTCTAGCCACTGAACTTGATAAGGTAACTCATTACCTGAAACTAAGACACGGATTTTTCTTTCAACATCACCTATGCGATTTTTTTTTAAGATTTCCGTAGGATCCATCGTGTTTTGTCCAGCTTGACGACTCTTCAAAATCGTTGTTGCTATCTCGATTGTTCCATAGTTGCCTTGATCAATGACAGGTGGTTCTTCTTCTGTTATCGGTTCAACTATGACACTCGATGGAAGGTTGAGAGTTACTTCTGGTTGAGGACTTACAACAGTTGGCTTGGGTGGTGGAGGTGGAAGAATAGGTTTTAAATTCCCTGATACCAAGTACCCTGATGCATTCCCTCGTAATTGTGGTGTCTGCTTATGACGATACTTTTTTGCATGTTCGGTGACTTTGGGTGCCGCCCAAGTGAAAGCTTCGTAAAGAGTGACAGTTTTATCTTGATTCAAATCACCATTGGCAGGATTTAGAGCATTCGCAAAATAATATGTAAAAATTCCATGATTGATTTCTCCCCTGATTTCAATCGAAGTTTCATTGGAATCACTTGAACCAATCAGAACCGCATCTCGAAAATAAAAGTCTTGATCTGCATTTTGTATGACTATGCCAGGCGAATTCTCAGGAATGGGTATATCCCCCACACCACGAGTTTGACCTCCTTTTTTTACAATACCCCCAGAAAAACAACAATCAAACACCCAAACTACCTTGCCTCTGATACCCTTCATCCATTCATTAAGTTCCTTGTCAGAGATATGAGGGCGATGATACATAATTAAAAAGTTCCTGATACCATTCGGAGCTGTTTGATCCCGCTGGTAGGTTCCATGACCAGAGAAATAGAGAAAAATCACGTCTTCTTTATTGGATATTTTTGCTAACTCTTCCAATGCACTTTTTACATTAGAAGCAGTTACCATTGAGCCTAAATAGACTTTGGCTACATCATATTGTCCATACTGACGTAAAGATTGTTCCATCAGCTTAGCATCGGCTTCACATAAATCAAGAGGCAGGGTTCCTATTTCGTTGCCTTTGTAATTTGTTCCAAAAATCACTGCAATACGACGCCCTTCCGTGGCATACAAAGATATGGAAAAGAGTAAAAAAAGAAGAAAGTATTTACGAAACATCTTTTACCTTAAATTGCAAAATTGATTTTTATTTTTTTTTTAATTCACAAACCTTTTTCTTGCAAGTATTTTTTTATAACCAAATCAACTTGTTTCTGAAAATGAGCGTCTTGGAAAATTTGTTGATTTTGCTCCCAAATTTGAAGGATTTTCTTTTGGATTCGATAAATACGGATAATCAAGGAATGGATGAATTTTTCTTCATTTTCAGTTTGAGGAAGAAAATTTTTTAACAATTCATGAAACAAATAAGAGTATTCACTAATTAGCTTTTCTAATGATAATGCAGCTTCTATATTTTTTGACCTGATGCTCACATAGAAAACAATAAGTAATTCACGATATTTATAAAAGTTTTTTACTAATTCAAGATGGTGTTTTTTTAAATTATCCTGTGATAGAAAAACTTGCTGAAATTTTTCTTTCACTCGTAACGGGGTTAGTTTTAGTTGAAGTTTTTTTTGCCGCTTCTTCCCAAGCTGAACGTAAGGTAGTTAAATGATAAATTACTTCTTTAAGTATTTCTATATCTTTTTTGATGTTTCCTTCCAATAGTCGCTTTTTTAAATAGGCATAAATATTAAACAAGTTTCTTGCAATCTCACCACCTTCTTCTAAATTCAAAGATAACATTAATTCTGTTATGATATCTTGAGCCTTTATGATGTTGTTGTTAACAATATCGTATTTACGAAAATCCATATTATCGATAGCCACATTAAGGAAACGTATAGCACCATCATAGAGCATTAGAATTAACTTCCCTTGATCTGCGGTTAGAATCTCTGTATCTTTGTAGGAGTCATACATATTTCGTTGAGTTGCTTTCATCATATACCCCCAGTATTAAGTTATTTTGATTTTCGGTTTTCAAAGAGATTACTTTAAATTTTTTTTGGTTTATGGCTGAATCACTCCTAAGCCCAACAAAAGATAAATCAAAATCCCTAAAAAAATTCGATATACAACAAACACAAAGGTATTATGAGTTCTTAAATACTTCAACAATCCCGCAATAGCAATATAACTAAAAAAAATTGCGGATGTGAATCCCACAAACACTGAGTCCAATCCAAGAGCTCGGATTTCCTGCCAATCTTTGATCAATTCATAAAATCCTGACAATGCAATCGCAGGAATGGACAGCAAAAAAGAAAACCTCATGGCTGATTCACGAGTATATTGTAAAAAAAGTCCTGCCATCAGAGTCACACCCGAACGAGAAGCTCCAGGAATTAGCGCCAAAGCCTGAGCGAACCCAATCAAAAGAGAATCCCAAAGATTGATATTTTCTATGGTTTTTTTTCGTTTGCTAAAAACATCAGAAATCCAAAGTAAAATAGCAAAAAAAATCAAACTCCCACCAACTACGTAAAGAGAACGAAAAGGTCCTTTGATCCAGTCCTTCAACAAAACACCCAAAATGGATATGGGGATTGTCCCCATGAGCAAATAGAAAAGCATTTTTGCTTTGGGTGACCACTTTGGAATTGTAAGCAAAAAGTTTTTGACGTCATTTTTTTTCCATTCGTTTTGTAATTCTTCATAAGAAGCAAAAAAGAATTCTTTGAGGTCATTTCGAAAATAAACAAATAAAGCTACCAGACTACCTAATTGAATCACCGCCGTGTAAGCCGCACCCACATCAGGTAATTGAATAAAAGCAGGTAAAATTCGGATATGGGCTGTGCTCGAGATGGGAAGAAACTCCGCAATTCCCTGCACCATTCCCAATAAAAAAGAAATAGTCAAATCAAGCTCTTGCATGAAGTTCAATTTTTTTGTATCCACTTCCGAAACAAGAAATTGATTTGTTTTTTCATCAATCTACTTAATTTTACGTTAATAATGAAATCTTTTGGAATTTTGCTGTTTTTAGTGTTTTTTCTTTTTTCTTGCAGAATGTTTACATTAATTCCTGATCAAAATCAAAAAAGTGAACTCTTTTATACAGAAAATATTCATTGGTATCAATACTTTAAACTTTTTAAAGTTCCGAAGAAAGATTATGATTGGTTTTTGGATTTCGTCAAGGAGAACCGAATTTTTTACACTATATCAACAGAATTAGATCAGCATATTGTGATTAAAGTTCCCACTCAGTTTGAGAAAATTTTTCGTACTATTAACAGAATCGAAGAAATCAATGATTTTCCGTTTTTGTGGTGGGATACGGAATTAATAAAGAGAAAAAAATCAAAGGACATCACGTGGATCAAAAACGGCTACAAAGACTTTGAAAGCTTAGAAACGATTTTTCGATATTTAGAAAAAAAATATCCTTCTTCTGTGCGAATCTCTGTCTTAGGGAAATCCCACCAGCAAAGACCAATTTATTTACTTCATATTACTAATCATAATTCTGATTTTCCCTACAAAATACCCATTTACGTAAATTCCCTTCATCACGGTAATGAAATACTGAGTGTGGAATACGTTTTGGATCTTGTGTTTCTTTTACTTGACGAAGAATCAGTTCACCTTGTGAATCCACCCTCTCAGGTAATACAAAAGCTTTCGTTAGAGGAAAGAAAGGAATTTTTAGAAAAATTAGACATTTATCTTATCCCTGTTGTTAATCCAGATGGCTTAGAAAGGTTTTGGTATGAGTCCCTTCACAATGGGCGAAAGAACGGAAGAAATGTAGACCTGAATCGAAATTATCCTTTTCATTGGCATACTTCAGTGGTAAAAGCGAGTGATGTTGTTCCCAATTCCTATATGTATCGAGGAGTGGCTCCCGCATCAGAACAAGAGGTACAGCTCATTATGAACTTTCTGAAACAAAATCCCTGTAGTTTTGGCTTGAGTTATCATACTTATGCTAATAAAATCTTATTTCCTTATACAATTGACACCTTATGGAATCCCATTCCCGATCGAGCCCTCTATTTTGGGAAGAAATTGCTACACCAAGTAGTATCATTTCGAAAAAGACCCTATACTTTGACTCGTAAGCTCTATTCAGTTTCGGGCACAGATCAAGATTGGATTTTCAATCAAACTGGATGCATTGCCTACATCGTAGAAGGTTCTATGAATACACCTCCTTTTGAGGTGGCAAAATGGAGCATTGTTGGTAGTAGAAGGATTTGGTATAATCTTTTTCGAATTGCCATTGATGAACCAAGAGTAGAGATAGAATTTTTTGATTCCAACTATAAAATCATAAAACCAAAGATCCAAGTAAAAAACTTTTATTTCTTCGAGAATGAAGAAATCTCGAATTATTACAAAAACCGCTGGATTTTCTACTTAGGAAATGCAAAAAAACTCAACTTAATGCTGAGTTTTGGTAAAACCTTCCATAAAGAAATAGAAATCGAGTGTTCGAAAATTTGTAGAGAAAAAATGAATTTGACTATAAGGACTAATAAATAATAAAATAAATAAATTTTATGAACAGAGCTATTGTCTTCAAATATGACATCCCCGAAGAAGTCAAAAAAGAATTCGAACAACAACAACAGTTAGCAGTTGACTGCGAAATGATGGGTCTAAATCCCTATAGGGATAGATTATGCTTGATTCAGATTGCTTCTGAAAATGGGACATGCGCTATTGTTCAAATCGATGAAGAAAAGCCTCCTCAAAATGTCAAATCCATCTTAGAAAACGAGAAGATTGAAAAAATCTTTCACTTTGCTCGTTCGGATATTCTTTTTTTAAAGATGCGTTTAGATATCCAAGTGAAAAACATTTATTGCACGAAAATAGCCTCCCGCCTAGCAAGAACCTATACTGACAAACATGGACTCAAAGAAATTGTAAAGGAATTTTTTGGAGAAACCTTAGACAAAACCATCACCTCAACCGATTGGGGAAATCCAAATTTAACTGACGAGCAACTTCTATATGCCCAGAATGACGTGATTTATCTTTTCGAAATCAAAAGGATTTTGAACGAAATGCTTAAAAGAGAAAACCGATATGAGCTTTTTTTAAAAGCCATTGACTTTTTACCCACTCGCTTAGCGTTGGATATGCAAGGTTTCGTAGAAGATATTTATTCTCACTAAAAAACCTCATGAAAAGAGATATTTATATTCCGAAACAAACTTTTCCATGGAATTTTGTTTTTTTGAGTTTTGTGTTTTCTTTTTTGGTTATGCTTCTTGTTAATATTAATCTTTTTCGCATCTACGAAATAGAAAATCCTCTTAGGGAAGAAAAAACAATCTTTTATATCATTAATATTTTTTCCCGCGATTTTGAAGAAGACGATGAAGTGATTGCTAAAAAAAATGGTATCGTCATCGCTGGAAAGATTCTTATCAAAGGACCCGCTATCATAGAAATCAAAAACGATCGAATCCTCTATAATAACCAGGTCCAGTTTTTTAAAAATCCTTTACCAAAGGTGATCATGAAAAACCAAACCATTCAATTAAACGAAAATGAATTCTATCTTCAAAGCGAGATTACCCTTGATTCTTTCCTGATGGGGAAAATCACAAGAGAAGAAATAATCGGAAAGATACTTTTTTCATTTTAGTTTTTATTGCGCATACTAAAGTATGATATTACCTCTGATAGCAACCCCCAGTCTGAGTCTTTAAAATTCATGAAAACATATTCTTGCTGAAATAAAAATCGTAGTTCATTATAAAATTTCAAAAGATAAAAAAATTTTAAGTTTTCATTTTCTATCTTTTCTCTAAAATCAGAAAAAAGGTTTTTATTTAAATTTTCTATAGAATTTTTAGATTCACCGAAAAACGCATGTAAACCATCAAAATATAAATTTTCAGGTATCATAAAGTTGCATTCTCTTAAAAGCAAATAAAAACCAATGATGTAAAACAAGTTTGCAACAATTACAGGTTTATTTGCTTGTAGTAATTCTTCATCTTTTTCTATTTGATTCCATTCTTGTTTGAAGCCTTCCCATAGAGTAAAAAAAGTCTTTTTGTAGTTTTCATATTCATCGCTCTTGAGAGGAAATTTCCACCATGAAACTTTCAAAAATTCATCTTCTAATCTTTCTTGTATTTTTCGTTTTTTCAGAGCTCTTATGACATGCTCTTGTATGACGGGATGAGTTCCCTCCCAAGTTTCATTCACGATTGAGTCCATTAATAATCGCGGAAGGCAACTAAAATCCAAAAGAATTCCATTACCACCATGAAATAAAATTGCTTGCCTGATGATAGCTGTTGAGGTAATCGTTGAAATATATTTTAATAAAGGTGTTAGGAGTTCTGACAAGCTATCATTTTCTTCTTTTTCTATGAACTCAAAATTATAAAAGTTTGCCAAAGTAACTGTGATGTGTTTTAAGAGCATTTTTAGATACTCCCCTTTTGATTGAGAAAAATCAATTATCCTTTTTCCATAAGCTCTTCTGTGTGTGATATAGCTGTATGTTTCCATCAGGGCTCGCTGACTCATACCACTTGCTGCGATTGCCACATGCAAACGAGATACATTGATGATATACTTGATTAAATGATATAAACCATACTTTGGTTTTCCTAATTCTTCTGCGTATGTTTCCTGATAGATCGTTTCTACGGTTAATTTTCCTTTTGTTCCCATGATTTCTTTTTTTCTTGTATAGAAGAAATTATTGTAGTAACCATCAGGCTTGATTTTTGGGATCAAAAATAATCCAATGATATTTGTTCCTTCGATTTTTGCGGTAGTGACCCACAAATCACCAGGGTTTGAACAGAACCACTTCTCCCCAACCAAAATATATTTGGCAGGTTCCTCTGTTGTTGCTTCTTCAATTTTTTTAGCAATGGTTCGATTCGCTCCAACATTTGATCCCCCAACTCGCTCCGTGATGTATTGCCCACACATAAAATAACTTTTTGTATTTGGAGAAGTTATCATGGATAAATATCGTTTTTTCTGGGATGGGGTTCCCAACGATTTAAGGGCTTGAATCATTCCATCTGTCATTGCTATGGGACAGTTGACCCCAGCTTCACCATTCATATTGGATATATACGCCAACGACATTTTATGAAATAAACGAAAAGGATGTTTCCAATCATCGTGTTGATCTAGATTGAGTAATCCCCAATCGAAAGTGATTTTACGTATCAGATTTTGTTCGTATGAATATTCAATTTCGTTAATTACATCACCGCTTCTGTTGAATGCATTAATCTTTCCAATGTTTTCTTCTCTGTGGGCTATTTCAACTAAATGTTGTAACTCCGAGCCTGCGATTTCTCCAAATCCATAAATATGCTTCCAAACTGCAATTATATAGTCCGGAGAATACTGATTTTCTATGAAAAACCTTAAAAGGATACGCTTTAAGATTCTATCTTCTAAAAGGTAGTTTCGGTTTTTTATTCCTTGATAAGTCGTTAAGTCAAATGGCTCCAAGCCAGGATTGTTGTTATAGAGACTAAACATGCATCATATTGTAAAAAATGTTTTCATTGTCAAAAGGTTTTCTTTTTTGACTTTATGAAAAATACTTCTCTAATTGATATCAATAGCCACATCAAAGAGATTGTTCTTTCCTCAAAAAACATAAATTACCAAGGGAAATACTTCGATCATCCATTTGTGTATCAAAGATTTCCCACAAGAAAAGTTCGAGTCGGGAAAGTCTATCTTGGAGGTGATGAACCTATACGTGTGCAATCTATGACTACTACTCCCACTTTGGATATTGAAGCTACGGTTTTTCAAACCAAGAAGTTATTTGAAGCTGGATGTGAAATTGTTCGAATCACCACTAAAAACCCCAAAGAAGCAAAGGCTTTGAAAGAAATAAAAGAAAAACTTCTACAAGATGGTTATGATGGTCCTATTGTTGCTGATGTTCATTTTTCTCCTCAAACGGCGTTGATAGCCGCAGATTACGCCGACAAAGTAAGAATCAATCCAGGCAACTTTGTCGATACAAAAACCTTCGAAAAAAAAGAATATACTGACGAGGAATACGAAAAAGAAATAGAAAAAATCCATCATGCCTTCAAACCGTTGATCCTCAAACTTAAAGAACAAGGAAAATCCCTAAGAATAGGATGTAATCATGGTTCATTGTCGGATCGAATCATGAACCGTTTTGGAGATACTCCTGAAGGTATGGTAGAGTCTGTGATCGAATATATCAAGATCGCAGAATACTATGATTTCCATGAGATTGTGGTTTCTATGAAGGCTTCTAATCCCTTTATCATGATTCAAGCCTATAAAATGCTGATAGAAAGATTTCTCAAAGAGTCCATGAATTATCCCATTCATCTGGGAGTAACAGAAGCAGGAGATGGCAAAGACGGAAGGCTCAAATCCGCAGCAGGCATCGGGCTTTTACTTTTAGAAGGAATTGGAGATACCATCAGAGTTTCTTTAACAGAAGACCCCATCGAAGAAATCCCTGTTGCTAAAGCTATCATTCAAAGCGTAGAAAACATAAAAAAACAGAATCAACTTTTATATGAAACTTTGAAAGATTATCCTAACCTCAGTATTCACCAACCTTACGAAATCAAGAGGACGAGCAAAAACTACGAAATCCCACAGATTGGTTCTCAATACCAAGTGAAATGGGCTATCAACTTCCATTCCACTGAACTAAATGAAGAATTCATCAAAAACCTCACTTTGAATCCCCCAGATTATTTTATCTTGAAGAAAGAAGAATTCGAGAATTATAAAAATTTTATAAATAATTTCAACTTTAATCTCAAAATTACTCCCATTTTTGAAGTTTCAGTTCACGACAAAGATTACATCAAAAAAATTATAGCTGAGTTCGAGGAATGTGGTTTTTACCTCAAGGATTTTTCGTTTGATGATCATTTCGAGATTTTCTCTCTTTTTGAGAAAAAACACATTTTGATTTTGAATGTTTTATTTAGAGATTTTCCATCTCTTGATGTCATAAGAAGGACCTTCATGCACGTTCAATCTATATCCGAAAGATATTCTGTTGTGATTTCGTTTGAGTCTTCTTTTGAAATCGATTTGATTCGTTGGTATCGTTTTTTACGAACTGAACTTCGTGAACCACCTCCCGTCCTACTCAAGCTGAATATTACGAAATACAGAAACCTCAGTGAAGATGATTTGATTGCATACATAGGGATTTTAGGTGCAGGTTCAATTTACTCAAGCATAGGGGATATTCTTTGGGTAGAAAGTGATCGTATGGAGGATAGCTTTGTTTTTGGTACGGATGTTCTTCAAATTACACGATTACGTTTATCAAGAGCTGATTTCATTAGTTGTCCGTCTTGTGGCAGAACTTTGTTTGATTTACAAATCACGACCCAACGCATCAAGGAACTCACACAACATCTCAAAGGAGTTAAGATTGCGATCATGGGCTGTATCGTCAATGGTTTGGGAGAAATGGCAGACGCTGATTTCGGTTATGTTGGAGCATCTCCGGGAAAAGTAAATTTATACCGGGGAAAAGAGCTGATCAAAAGAAACGTCCCAGAAGAAGAAGCTCCACTCGAATTAGTAAGATTGATTCAAGAATCAGGCAAGTGGATTGATCCTTCATGAATTTATAAATTAATCTTTAATTCTGAATGTGAATAAATGAAATTTTGAGTTGACAGGATTCGAATGATCGATTTTATGTCTTAACTAAGATCGCGCGGTAGAGCAGTGGTAGCTCGTCGGGCTCATAACCCGAAGGTCGTAGGTTCAATTCCTACCCGCGCCATTTTTTTTACTGGGCGGCGTAGCTCAGTTGGTTAGAGCAGCGGAATCATAATCCGCGTGTCCGGGGTTCGAATCCCTGCGCCGCTAAAAATACAAAAATTCTTATTTTCATAGATTTTTTCTTTTCAACATCTCTTCAGAAATTTATTAAGGAATATGTCCTTTGCAAAACTCAAGATACTAAAAGATTTATTTCTGATTCCTGAGTATCAGCACCTACATAGCCATGATTTTTTTTCCCAAAGACTTTTGATATATAGTCCTTTGTACTTACCAGACATCGAAAAAGGATTCATAAAGCTAAATCACGCAATTTCGCATAATAAAAAAATTTTCATTTTTGGGGATCGGGACGTTGACGGCGTGACTTCGACAGCCATGATTTATGACTATCTTAAATCACAGTATCCACATTTAGATATTGTCTATAAGAATTCAAAAGATAGTGATGTTTATGGCATCTCCGTAAAAACGATTTCTCTGATTGAAGAATTCAAACCTGATTTGGTGATTTTTTTGGACATGGGGAGTTCTCACTTACATGTAGTCCAAAAGCTGATCGAAAATCATATTGATGTAATCATTATTGATCATCATATTCCACAAATCACAGTTCCTGATAAGGTCTTAGAACAGATTGCTTTTATTAATCCCCATCTTTCAAAAGTAGTTTTAGAAAACGAAAATAAGATTTCCACTTCTGGTCTAAGCTTAAAGTTCATTTTATTTTTTGAGTTATACAAGGCATCAGCTCTCGAAAGGATTCTTGTTTTCCAGTATAAAAACTTCTTTCATGCCTATCAAAATGGATTCTTTTTAGGGAAGTTCTCAAGCCTAAATGAAATCAAAGATTTTCATCATCAACCCATCAAAAAATACACTAAATATAGAATTTCTGAGATTTCTCAATATTTTCCCGAAGTTCTTCGTGATGACTTAGAAGACCTATTTTTCGATAAACCCCTTGAGTTCGGAAAATACCTCACTTGTTTATCCATCGAGCTACGAAAAGAAATCTTAAATGTCTTTTTGAAATATTCAACTTTAGCAGCGATTGGGATGATTGCCGATCAAGTTCCCCTCATCGGAGAAAACCGAACCATCGTAAAAGCCGGCTTGGGATTACTTGATTACAAACCAACCTTTTTAGAAGGACTCGTAGGATTAGCTCAAGGATTAGGAATCAACCTAGAAGCACTGTCATCAAAAGATATGAATTGGAGTATTGTGCCGGTTCTCAACGCAGCAGGAAGAATAGGAGAAACCGAAAAAGCCGTTGAAATTCTTTTAGAAAAAAATATATTGTCGGCATTAGAAAAAACACAAGTTCTCATTCAATTCAATCAACAAAGAAAAGAAAGAACGAAGAAAAATTTAGAGATTTTAGAGAATTCTCATAATGAACTCCAAGAAGAAGTCGGTTTTGTTTTATTCTATCATCACGAATTAGAACCAGGTGTCTCGGGTATCTTGGCGACTCGACTGGCAGAAAAATATAAAAAACCAGCGATTTGGATCAATCCTGATGGAGAATTCGCAAAAGGTTCAGTTCGATCATGGAATGGTGTGAATGTTTTAGAAATGCTTCTACCCCTTAAGAATTTGTTTGTTGACATTGGTGGTCATGCCGATGCCGTGGGTTTTACCATCACCTATGAAAACATCCCAAAGTTAAAAGAACGGCTAAAAACGTTAACTCAAAATTATTATCCTGGACTTCATTTAGAAAAAAAGCAAGGTTATAAAAACTACTTTGAACTTAGTATCAGACCAGACCAATTAGGAGAGGAACTATTAAACGATATTCGTCTTTTAGAACCTTTTGGTAATGGTAATCCTGAGCTTTATTTTGTTTTGAAAAGCGTTCGAATCAATAATCCTGAAATTTTTAGTCATAAACACTTGAAGTTCAAAGTATTTAATGCATCTGATTCGATTGAGTTTATTTTATGGAATGCCTTCCCTATCATCTTTGAAAATAACTTAGATGAGTTTTCTAAATTTCGCTGGGATATTACAGGAATGTTTGAAAGAAACATCTATTTCCCTACTTATTCCAATTGTGCTTTTCGTTTTTACGTTAAATCGTTGATAAAAAAAGAAAGTGTTGATAGTGTTTTGGATGCTATATTAAAATAAAAGGTCCCCTTATTGAGTGGGGACTGCATCTCTTTCAATCTTTGGATTTTTAGAAGAAATGTAATACAGAATACTCCAAATTTGTTCTGATGTAAAATCCAATCGTCCTCCTTTTGCAGGCATGGGGGGATTTCCATTGGGTATACCATTCCAGACTAATTTGAATAGATGGGTTTCTTTAGCAGGTGGATTTCTCCATTCATTATCAATCAAATTAGGTCCGACAGCTCCTTTCATGTCTGCCAAATGACATGCAGCGCAGGCTTGCTCATAGAGAATTTTCCCTTGCGCAATGACAGCTTCCGTTCGTTGAGGAACAACCATATCAAACTTGGCTTTCACGATATAAACACCAGCTTCCTCTTTATATTTCAAAGATACATCTTTGCTTGAAAAAAGTGTGCCAAATGCACCTACGATCAAACCGAAAACAAAAATACCCACAGCAGGATAAATGATCCATTCTGGAATGGAAAAAGTTTTGTTATCTTTCATTGATTATCTCCTATATATATTTTATATATATTTTAGCGATAAAATTTTCCTTCGAAATCCATTTTTCTCTTACCAAGATAAGATAAAAACTCAACCAAAGCCTCTCCTTTCGTTCGCTC